>NZ_CAMPPZ010000007.1:0-18395 GCF_946902925.1 Streptococcus sp. Marseille-Q6488
ACCCAGCTAAAGGAATAGATGAAGCTACTAAGAAAGCAATCGAAGAAAACGTTAAAGAAGTTAACCCAGGTTCAACAGTAGTAGTAGACGAAAACGGAAACGCTACAGTAACAACTCCAGCAACAGGTGGCAAACCAGCAAACACAGCGACAATTCCAGCTAAAGACTTAGTTAAGAATGAACCAACTCCTGTACCAAGTAATGATGGTAACACTAACAATAGTGCTAACACCAACAGCGGTGCTAATACTGACAATAGTGGCAACACTAACAGCGGTACTAATACCGACGACAGTGCTAACACTAACAACGGCGGTACTACCAACCCTGCTCCTAATAATAGCGACAGTATGACACCAGATAATAGTGGTAACACTCCAGTCCCTGGTGTGACGACAGACGATAGTAGCAACACCACCCCTGCTACTCCATCATCTACTGTTGGACAGGCTCAAGCAAGCACTCCAGCTCAAGAAACTCCAGTTTCTACTTTGACTCCAAACAATTCAGGCAATACAGGTAATACAGTGACTCCTAGTGAGACTCGTCCTGTTGACAAGTCTGAGCTTGCTCGATTGGTTGAAGAACTGGAAACTCGTTTGAAAGACTTGGATGGTATAGATAGTACAACGCTTGAGTCAGCTAAAGCTCTTCTTACAGAGATTAAACAAGCTCTTAATGACGAAAGTTTGACAGGGTTCGATTTGCGTGATATTGTTAGAAGAATGAGAGAGGTAATAGACTCCTTGAAAGGTGTGAAAGGAGACCAGCAAAATCAAGAAAAAGATCAGATGAAATACGATAGTCAGACAACTACTGAATTTTCATATGTAGTAATGCTTGGCAGTCTAATTGCCCTCCTTGGTCTCCTTCTCTTCCTCATCGCTCGTCGTAAGAAAGAGTCAGAACTCAAGAAATTAGTCAAGGAACTAAGCAAGCTTGAAGCAGAATCGGATTCTACAAGTGTAGATGCGAAAGTTCTCGACCAAGCACGAGAAGCACTCGCTCAAGCAGTTGCCTTCCTAGCCAATGAGAAAGAGTCTGACCACACAGAAGATGAGTTGATTGAGAAACTCAAAGCTATTCTTGCTCAGCTAAGATAAGCAAAGTTTAGACGAGTCGTAAACTAGCTAGAATAGTGATTGAAAGAATGTTGGAAAAACTCAATTTGAGGTGAACATTCAGAAAATCTTTCTCTGATAAAACGCATAATATCAAGCTTTTTAAGGCAAGGTATTATGCGTTTTTATCATTTTGAAACTTTTTCTTCCGTAACGTAACCGTCCAATAACGAAGTCTATTGAAAAATCTCCAGACTAGGGAACTCACGGATAGTTCCTAATCTGGAGATTTCTTATTTGCACTTTTCTTGTACAACTTTATTCCATGGTAAATAAGCCTCTAAAACCTCTTTGTTTACGAGAGTTTCCTCGTTTGGAAGACATTCTAGAAGATAGGATAGATATTTTTCACTATTTAGTTGATGACGTTTAGCTGTTTCCAACAAACTCATAATAATAGCTCTTGCTTTAGCTCCTTCAAAACTTTGAGAAAACAACCACCCTCGCTTTTTTAAACTGAGCTCAGGCTAAAAGAGTCCACTGGACTCTTTTACTCCGTCCCATAACCAATGATTTAATGGCGCGTTCAGCTAGATTATTGGAAAGGACCAGATGTCCGTCTTTCAAAATGGCCTTAAAGGTTTCTTCATACTTGAGACTGTATTCAATTGCCCTTCCTAGTTTTGAACCAGGTAAAACTGACTGACGCCGACACCAAGCAAAGAAGTCTTCCATTAGGGGTTGGAGCTCTTCTTGACGTTTCTGTAGTCGTTCATCAGCTGGCAAAACCTCCCAGTCTCTTTCCAAGGCAAATAACTGGTCACAATAAGCTAAACCTTTAGCTCCTAAGGATGACTTATCTGCTTGCTTGGGGGTGGATTCAAAAAACTTCCTTCTCACATGCGCCCAACATCCAACAAGTTCAGCTTCTTCCAGTTGACGATAAGCTTCTAGCGGTTCGCAGTTTACCAAGCTTAGCGTCGCCTTGCTCCTAAACCTTGGACTGCTATCCCATAGGCAGAACTAGAGGACTAAAGTCCTAAGTTACTGCCGTAACATGTCACAATGCACATATCCAGAATAATCTCCTAGGAATTCTTGTACTACTGAACCACTTCGACGCTGATCATGGTGGTACAGCGTGATTCCTTGCTTCTCAGCTTTCCCAGACAAAAAAGTCCAATAGTAGGTCAGATGGCTATCACTCTCTAGCACCCTATAAGAAGTTTCATCCGCATGAAGTAAGGGCTGAGTCAATAGTCTCTCTCGCAAGAGGTTATAGAGGGGCTCCAAATAGTATTGACTCGCCTTGATATGCCAATTAGAGATTTCCTTACGTGTGATTGGTAAACCCATCTTAGCCCAATCTTCTTCTTGGCGATAATTGGGGACCTTCAGATTAAACTTCTGATGGATGGTGTGAGCGATAATAGAAGCTGAGCCAAGGCTATGCGCCAAAGGGGCTTTAGGGATAGGAGCTTTCACAATTTTATCACTCGGATTTTTCTCACTGCATGCTTGGCACTTATAAGCGTGTTGGGTATGATCTATTCGTTTTAATTGCGCAGGAATAAAGACTAATTCTTGTCCTTGAAAACTCGCTCCAATCTCTTTTAGCTCTCCCTGACAGTCAGGGCAAATGCAGTCCTCTAAGCGATGATGAACTTCTTCTGAATCAAATTGGGCAAGAAGAGCTTGACGTTTCCCTTTAGCTTTCTTACGTTTATAGGTGATTTCTTCTCTTTCAACTGGGAACCTCTCCATCTTCATCAGATGAAGCTTCCTCCTCAAAAAGGCTGACTTGTCCAGATGGACAAACACTTTTCTCAGAGGATTTTCCATAGAGCTTTTGCGTTAGATAAGCCACTTGTTCACGCAGAAGGGTAAGTTCATTGGTGAGACTATCAATTGTAGCACTCTGTTGTTGAATGATTTTTAATAAGTCTTTCATCATCTTCCCTCTCTGTTTTCTAACTTTATTATACTAAAAAGAAAGTCCTCATTTCAATAGAAATCACGACTTTCTGATGAATTTATTTTTGGAGTGATAGAAAAGCCCTTCATCAGCCAGTCTACTTGTTCAGGTGTGAGAGCTTTGACATCCTTTTCTGTACTTGGCCAAGTCAACTTACCGTTCTCAAAGCGTTTATATAGTAGCCAAAATCCTTAACCATCCCAGTAAAGAGCTTTAAAGCGGTCTTTACGTCTACCACAAAAGAGAAAGACTTGACCTGAGAAAGGATCCAATTCAAAGTGGGTTTTAATGAGATAAGCCAGTGAATCAATGCCTTGTCTCATATCCGGTTTCCCACATACGAGATAGACCTGCCCTAGGCTAGATAGATGAATTGTCATAGAGCAACACCTTATCCAAAAGCTCTTCTATCATTTCGAGATTGAGAGATTGAAAAAAACTTACTTCAAGCTTGCCAATACGAATTTTAAGCAGAATATCATTTCTCTTTTTAGAATCAAAACGACGAGATTGTGGAATCTCTACAGGAACAATAGGTTGTGGCATTAAAATATCCTCCAATAGTTTTACTTTACGAATAGTATACAGGAGGTCTTCCATGAATGATAGATACCTTGTTATGACGCGCTTACTTTTGTATTTCAGGAAGTGAACGGCTGACTTGGTAACCAGCTGAGGGTAAAGGTTAACTGCTCAGCTTTTAGGAGATCTTGGTGTTGAATAGTTGATACTAGTTTTTTGTCCAGTCGGCATTCTTTGACAAAGTTGAAGTGGCTGTGGTTTTGCTCCGTATGAATATCTAGCCATTTATTTTCTTTAGCAAGGTAGATACGGAGATGGTCAAAGAGAGGGATTCCGAGATCATAGATTGATTTTCCTGGACAGGTCGGATAAAATCCGAGAGCTGACCAGATGTACCAAGCAGAGAGACTACCATTGTCTTCATCGCCAGGATAGGCTTGCCAGCTTGGATGAAAGGCTTTCTGACGGAGTGTCTTGATAAGAAGGGCAGTATAGTCAGGGTAGTTACTGTAGCGGAAGAGATAAGGAATGTGGAAGCTAGGCTGGTTGGAAATAGCTATTTGTCCAAAAGGAGCAGTAGCCATTTCGCTCATTTCGTGAATCTCGTAACCATAGCCTGTTGTCTCAAAGAGGGGAGCATCTTGACAGGCTTTCAAAAGATAGTTGCTGAAGGCTTCTTTTCCACCCATAAGTTGGATTAAGTCTGGGATGTCGTGGAGGACGCCTAAAGTCGCTTGAATGGCAGAGCATTCGGCATAATCACGTCCCCAACTATAAGGAGAGAAGTCAGGGCGGAAGTTGCCTTGCTTGTCTCGCGCTCGCATGTAACCTGTCTCAGCATCAAATAGATGGCGGTAATTTTGTGAAGCAGTCCTATAGGTTTCCGCGATGTCATTCTGACCAAGTTTTTTGGCACAGCTGGCGATACAAAAGTCACTATAGGCATAGTCTAGGGTATGACTGACACTTTCGTGGTTGTCGGTAGAGAGGTAGCCTAGTTCTTGGTATTGGGCTAGTCCGTGGCGACCATTGATGCCGAGAGGGTCGAACTTGCTGGCTGTTTCAAGCATGGCTTGGAGGAGTTCTTCTTCCAAGTTGGGAGCCATGTCCTTGCAGGCGCTATCTGCGATAATGCCGTCTAAAAGAGTACCCGGCATCATGCCACGTTCATCTGGAGCCAACCACTTTGGAAGGTAACCAGTATCGCGGTAGCTATTGAGAAATCCTTCTAAAAAGCGACGATAGTGTTCCGGTATGATAAGGGCAAAGAGGGGGAAGGTGGTGCGGAAGGTATCCCAGAAACCATTGTTGCTGAAGAGAACCCCGGGCTTGACAGTACCAGTAGCCAGATCCATGTGGATGGCTTGCCTTGACTCATCAACCTCATAAAAAGTCTGTGGGAAGAGGAAGAGTCTGTAGAGGCAGTGGTCAAAGAAGGTTCGGTCAGCCTCTCCTGTCTCTATAACGTCAAAACGATGGAGGAGATTTTCCCAGTCCGCTTGGGCATTTGTTTTACAGTTATCAAAATCGTCTGGAGGTAGATTAAGAACAGCTTGAGAGTGAGAGATGAAAGAAGTGGCTAGCTGAATTTCAGCATGACTACTTGCTAAGTCAATTCGCCAGTCCCCACCTTCTTGGCTGATAGCAAGAACATCCGTATTCATTTGCAGGGCAGTGAACATCGTTAGTGGATTTTTGTTGGTTTCAGTTTTTCCTTCTTGTCGTAGGGCAAGATTCCTCTTATCTACTTGCTCCACGGTCAGTTCATCTGCTGCGTGAAGATAGAGGGAGAGGGCTTTGCCTTGCTTTTGCTCCAAACGAATAGAAGCACCGTAGCAAGTCGGTGTGAGCTGGGTTTCAATCTGATAGCGCAGGGAGAAAATTTTCAGATAATGAGGTTGGAAAGAGGCCTTATCCATATCATAGGAAGACTGACGATGGAAGAGGCTGTCTCCACCTAGCTGGCCTGTGACAGGAGTCAGGAGGAGCCAAGAGTAGTCCCCAATCCAAGGACTGGGCTGGTGGGTTAGTCGAATCCCCTGAAAGATAGGCAGATGCGGATCGAAAAACCAAGAGCCCTCCTGGTCACTGGTCTGGGGTACAAAGTAATTCATCCCAAAAGGCACGCCTGTGTATGGCAGGGTATTTCCCCGAGAAAAGGCATGCTTGCTGGCAGTTCCAAATCGGGTATTGATGCTTTCAAGTAGTGGTTTCATAGTCTTTCCTTTAGCTGTTTTTCTACATTATATCAGAAAAAGATAGCCTTTAGAAAAGGAGTTTCAAAGATAACTATTTTGTAGAAAAATGACTATCATTTGTGTATGTATTTTCTGTCTCAAAAGCTATATACTGAAAATGAAACTTGTTTGAAAGAGGATACTGCACGATGATTTATTCAAAAGAAATTGTTAGAGAATGGCTAGGTGAAGTAGCAGAACGTGCTAAGGACCATCCAGAGTGGGTGGATGTTTTCGAGCGTTGCTACACCGACACCTTGGACAATACAGTTGAAATCCTAGAAGATGGTTCAACCTTTGTGCTCACAGGAGATATTCCTGCTATGTGGCTTCGGGATTCGACAGCTCAACTCAGACCCTACCTGCATGTGGCTAAAAGAGATTCGCTCCTGCGTCAGACCATTGCAGGTTTGGTCAAACGTCAGATGACCTTGGTACTCAAGGATCCTTATGCCAATTCCTTCAACATTGAGGAAAACTGGAAGGGGCACCATGAGACTGACCACACAGACCTTAATGGCTGGATTTGGGAACGCAAGTATGAGGTGGACTCGCTTTGCTATCCTTTGCAGTTGGCTTATCTCCTCTGGAAAGAGACTGGCGAGACTAGTCAGTTTGATGAGACTTTTGTCGCAGCGACTAAGGAAATTCTCCATCTTTGGACGGTGGAACAAGACCACAAGAACTCTCCTTATCGTTTTGTCCGAGATACGGACCGCAAGGAAGACACCTTGGTAAATGATGGCTTTGGACCTGATTTTGCAGTGACAGGCATGACCTGGTCAGCCTTTCGTCCGAGTGATGATTGCTGTCAGTATAGTTACTTGATTCCGTCAAATATGTTTGCTGTAGTAGTCTTGGGTTATGTGCAAGAAATCTTTGCAGCATTAAACCTAGCTGATAGCCAGAGTGTTATCACTGATGCTAAGCGCCTCCAGTCTGAAATCCAAGAAGGTATCGAAAACTATGCTTACACCACCAACAGCAAGGGCGAAAAGATTTATGCCTTTGAAGTGGATGGTCTAGGAAATGCTAGCATCATGGATGATCCAAACGTACCAAGTCTGCTGGCTGCACCTTATCTGGGCTACTGCGATGTCAACGATAAAGTGTATCAAGCAACTCGTCGTACCATTCTGAGCCCTGAAAATCCCTACTTCTACCAAGGAGAATACGCTAGTGGTCTCGGAAGTTCTCATACCTTCTATCGCTATATCTGGCCAATCGCCCTTTCTATCCAAGGCTTGACAACAAGAGATAAGGCAGAGAAAAAATTCTTGCTGGATCAGCTGGTTGCTTGCGATGGTGGTACAGGTGTTATGCACGAAAGCTTCCACGTGGATGACCCAACTCTCTACTCTCGTGAATGGTTCTCTTGGGCCAACATGATGTTCTGTGAGTTGGTCTTGGATTACTTGGATATTCGCTAAGGAGCGCGCTTTCGCTCAACCGATTCTTGTCAGAATCACAAATTTACATTTAAAACGTTAACAATAAAAATTTAAATTTAGAATGAGGTTTTACTTCATGGAAAATGTTGTCGTACATATTATCTCACATAGTCACTGGGACCGTGAGTGGTACTTGCCTTTTGAAAGCCACCGTATGCAGTTGGTGGAATTGTTTGACAATCTCTTTGATCTCTTTGAAAATGACCCTGAGTTCAAGAGTTTCCACTTGGATGGACAAACTATTGTCCTTGATGATTACTTGGAGATTCGCCCTGAAAATCGCGACAAAGTCCAACGATACATCGACGAAGGAAAATTGAAAATTGGTCCCTTTTACATCTTGCAAGATGACTACTTGATTTCAAGTGAAGCCAATGTCCGCAATACTCTTATTGGTCAGCAAGAAGCTGCCAAATGGGGCAAATCAACCCAGATTGGTTACTTCCCAGATACCTTTGGAAATATGGGACAAGCGCCTCAAATCCTTCAAAAATCAGGCATTCACGTGGCAGCTTTTGGTCGTGGTGTGAAGCCGATTGGATTTGACAACCAAGTCCTCGAAGATGAGCAGTTTACTTCTCAGTTTTCAGAAATGTACTGGCAGGGTGCGGACGGAAGTCGTGTCCTCGGGATTCTCTTTGCCAACTGGTACAGTAACGGGAATGAAATTCCAGTTGATAAAGACGAGGCCTTGACCTTCTGGAAACAAAAACTGGCAGACGTGCGTGCCTACGCTTCGACCAACCAATGGTTGATGATGAACGGATGTGACCATCAGCCTGTACAGCGAAATCTGAGTGAAGCCATTCGTGTAGCAAATGAACTTTTCCCAGATGTAACCTTTGTTCACAGTTCTTTTGATGAATATGTTCAAGCCGTGGAAGGTGCGCTTCCTGAACACTTATCAACGGTTACAGGCGAGTTGACCAGTCAGGAAACAGACGGCTGGTACACACTTGCCAACACTTCTTCATCCCGTATTTACCTCAAACAAGCCTTCCAAGAAAACAGTAATTTGCTGGAGCAAGTTGTAGAACCCTTGACGATTATCACTGGGGGTCACAACCACAAGGACCAGTTGACCTATGCTTGGAAAACTCTTTTGCAAAATGCGCCGCATGATAGTATCTGTGGCTGTAGCGTGGACGAAGTTCACCGAGAGATGGAAGCTCGTTTTGCTAAGGTAAATCAAGTCGGAAACTTTGTTAAGACCAATCTTCTTAACGAGTGGAAGGGTAAAATGGCTACAGCTAAGGCTCAAAGTGACTATCTCTTTACGGTTATTAACACAGGCTTGCATGATAAGGTCGATACTGTCAGCACAGTGATTGATGTTGCGACTTGTGATTTTAAGGAATTGCACCCAACAGAAGGTTACAAGAAGATGGCTGCCTTAACCTTGCCAAGTTATCGTGTGGAGGACTTGGATGGGCGTCCTGTAGAGGCTAAAATCGAAGACCTTGGGGCTAATTTTGAGTACGATTTACCAAAAGACAAGTTCCGCCAAGCTCGTATTGCTCGACAAGTGCGCGTGACCATTCCAGTTCACCTAGCGCCGCTTTCTTGGACAACCTTCCAATTGCTGGAAGGAGAGCAAGAACACCGTGAGGGTATTTACCAAAACGGAGTGATTGATACACCATTCGTAACGGTGAGTGTGGATGACAATATCACAGTTTATGACAAGACAACTCACGAAGCCTACGAAGATTTTATCCGCTTCGAAGACCGTGGTGACATCGGAAACGAGTATATCTATTTCCAACCAAAAGGAACAGAGCCAATCTATGCAGAGCTTAAGGGCTACGAGGTCTTGGAAAACACAGCTCGCTACGCTAAGATTTTGCTCAAATATGAATTGACCGTTCCTGTCAGTGCAGATGAAAAGCTAGAAGAAGAGCAAAAAGGCATCATCGAGTTTATGAAGCGTGAAGCTGGACGTTCAGAAGAATTGACAAGCATTCCTCTTGAAACTGAGATGACTGTCTTCGTTGATAATCCACAAATCCGTTGCAAGACTCGCTTTACTAACACTGCCAAAGACCACCGTATCCGTCTCTTGGTCAAGACACATAACACGCGTCCAAGCAATGATTCTGAAAGCATCTATGAGGTGGTGACACGACCAAACAAACCAGCAGCTTCATGGGAAAATCCTGAAAATCCTCAACACCAACAAGCCTTTGTCAGTCTGTATGACGATGAAAAAGGTGTGACTGTATCTAACAAGGGATTGAATGAATACGAAATCCTTGGAGACGACACCATTGCAGTGACCATTCTGCGTGCGTCAGGTGAGCTAGGTGACTGGGGTTACTTCCCAACACCAGAAGCACAATGCTTGCGTGAGTTTGAAGTCGAGTTTGCGCTTGAATGCCACCAAGCCCAAGAACGCTTCTCAGCCTATCGTCGTGCTAAAGCCTTGCAGACACCGTTTACCAGCCTTCAGCTTACTAGACAGGAAGGAAGCGTGGCTGCGACTGGTAGCCTCTTGAGCCATTCTGTTCTCAGCATACCGCAAGTTTGTCCAACAGCCTTTAAAGTGGCGGAAAATGAAGAAGGCTATGTCCTCCGTTACTACAATATGTGTAGTGAAAATGTACGTGTACCGGAAAGTCAACATCTCTTCCTTGACCTACTTGAACGACCATACCCAGTTCATTCAGGACTATTGGCTCCACAAGAAATTCGTACAGAATTCATCAAAAAAGAAGAAATTTAATTTCAAAAAGTAAACATAAAAAGAAAGGAGGGGCGAAAAGGTAAGAACTAACTACTGATTCGCCCCTTTTTATGGTAAAAACAATGACTATTGCAACGATTGATATCGGAGGGACTGGGATTAAGTTTGCCAGTCTGACTCCTGATGGGAAAATACTGAATAAGACAAGCATTCCAACGCCTGAAAGTTTGGAAGATTTACTAACTTGGCTAGACCAGCGCTTGTCAGAGCAGGATTATAGCGGGATTGCTATGAGCGTTCCAGGCGCGGTCAATCAAGAGACAGGTGTGATTGATGGCTTCAGTGCGGTGCCCTACATCCATGGCTTTTCTTGGTATGAGGCGCTTAGCTCTTATCAGATTCCTGTCCATCTGGAAAATGATGCCAACTGCGTTGGACTCAGTGAATTACTGGCTCATCCAGAACTTGAAAATGCAGCCTGTGTCGTGATTGGGACAGGGATTGGCGGAGCTATGATTATCAATGGCAGACTGCACCGAGGTCGCCACGGTCTGGGTGGAGAATTTGGCTATATGACAACCCTTGCCCCTGCTGAAAAGCTCAACAACTGGTCGCAACTAGCATCAACTGGAAATATGGTGCGATACGTGATTGAAAAATCTGGTCAGACTGACTGGGACGGCCGCAAGATTTACCAAGAAGCTAAAGAAGGTAATACCCTTTGTCAAGAAGCCATTGAGCGCATGAACCGTAATCTGGCGCAAGGTTTGCTTAATATCCAGTATCTGATCGACCCAGATGTCATTAGTCTGGGAGGCTCTATCAGTCAAAATCCAGATTTTATCCAAGGTGTCAAAAAAGCTGTAGATGACTTTGTTGAGACCTACGAAGAATACACGGTCGCACCCGTTATCCAAGCCTGCACCTATCATGCAGATGCCAATCTCTACGGTGCCCTTGTCAACTGGTTACAGGAGGAAAATCAATGGTAAGATTTACAGGAATTAGTTCCAAACAAACTCAAGCAATCGACTTGCTTCAAAAGCACATTTCTCTACCAGATGTGGAAGTAGCTGTCGCCCAATCTGACCAAGTCTCTATCTCTATCAAGGGTGAGGGTGGTCACTATCAATTGACCTACCGCAAACCCCACCAACTTTATCGTGCCTTGTCCTTGTTGGCAACAGCTCTAGCAGAAGCTGATAAAGTAGAGATTGAGGAGCAGGCAGCTTATGAAGATTTAGCCTACATGGCTGACTGTTCGCGAAATGCGGTGCTGAATGTGGCTTCTGCCAAGCAGATGATTGAGGTCTTGGCTCTCATGGGCTACTCAACCTTTGAACTCTACATGGAAGATACCTACCAGATTGAAGGGCAGCCTTACTTTGGCTATTTCCGTGGAGCTTATTCGGCTGAGGAGTTGCAGGAAATCGAAGCCTATGCCCAGCAGTTTGACATGACCTTTGTGCCATGTATCCAGACCTTGGCTCACTTGTCAGCCTTCGTCAAATGGGGTGTCAAAGAAGTCCAGGAACTCCGTGATGTAGAGGACATTCTCCTAATTGGCGAAGAAAAGGTTTATAACCTGATTGATGGCATGTTTGCTACTCTATCTAAACTACAAACTCGCAAGGTCAATATCGGGATGGACGAAGCCCACTTGGTTGGCTTGGGACGCTACCTGATTCTAAACGGTGTGGTGGATCGTAGTCTTCTCATGTGCCAACACTTGGAGCGCGTGCTGGATATTGCTGATAAATATGGTTTCCACTGCCAGATGTGGAGCGATATGTTCTTTAAACTTATGTCAGCGGATGGCCAGTACGACCGTGATGTGGAAATTCCAGAAGACACTCGTGTCTACCTAAACCGTCTCAAAGACCGTGTGACCTTGGTTTACTGGGACTATTATCAGGATAGCGAGGAAAAATACAATCGCAACTTCCGCAATCATCATAAGATTAGTCATGACCTTGCCTTTGCAGGTGGTGCTTGGAAGTGGATTGGTTTCACACCCAACAACCATTTCAGCTGTCTAGTGGCTATCGAGGCCAATAAAGCCTGTCGTGCCAATGACATCAAAGAAGTCATCGTGACTGGTTGGGGGGACAATGGTGGTGAAACAGCCCAGTTTTCTATTCTCCCAAGCCTGCAAATCTGGGCAGAACTCAGCTACCGCAATGACCTAGACCGACTGTCTGCTCATTTCCAGACCAATACAGGTCTATCGGTTGAAGATTTTATGCAGATTGACCTTGCTAACCTCTTGCCAGATTTGCCGGACAATCTCAGTGGCATCAATCCTAACCGCTATGTCTTTTATCAGGATGTTCTCTGTCCAATTCTTGACCAGCATATGACACCTGAACAGGATAAGCCACACTTCGCTCAGGCTGCTGAGACGCTTGCTGACATTAAAGAAAAAGCAGGGAACTATGCCTACCTTTTTGAAACTCAGGCCCAGTTGAACCAGATTTTAAGTAGCAAAGTGGATGTGGGACGACGCATTCGTCAGGCCTATCAAGCGGATGATAAAGAAAGTCTGCAAGAAATCGCCAGACAAGAATTACCAGAACTCAGAAGCGCGATCGAACACTTCCATGCCCTCTTTAGCCACCAATGGCTGAAAGAAAACAAGGTCTTTGGTTTGGATACAGTTGACATCCGTATGGGCGGACTCTTGCAACGCATCAAACGAGCAGAAAGCCGTATCAAGGCTTATCTGGCTGGTCAGCTTGACCTCATCGATGAGCTGGAAGTGGAAATTCTGCCATTTAACGACTTCTACGCAGACAAGGACTTCGCAGCCACAACAGCCAACCAGTGGCATACCATTGCGACAGCTTCGACGATTTATACAACTTAAAAACAAGAACACCTTGCTTGGAGCAGGGTGTTTCGCGTGAAACAGAAGAATTATCTAGTTTCAAATGCCACAGTTAGACAAACTTATGATAAAATAGCAGAAAGGGAATGTTTCCTAAGAGCAATTCTATCGATTAGCAATTGGAGGTATTGTGGTACACTTAAAATTAGTAAAACAAGTGTTTTTTTGTGATGGTTTCAGATAAGAGAACTTTTTTAAGTTTGTTGAGGGTGTAGCTAATACGTATCAAGTCTGGTAGATTGAGAAAACTTGACAAAAAATTAGATAGTGCTAGAATAACATTAACGAAAGACATTTGAGGGCAGAAAGGTTCCTGCCACACCTTGCAAAAAGGTATCTGAGATGCTGGGTACACCGACCAGCCAAGGGTCCGTTATTTCAAAGGAGGGGCTTAAATGCTCCTTTTTTATTTAAAAATTTCAAAATAGATTACACTCACCGCAGGCTTAGGCTTGCGTTTTTTATTTGACAAAATTAAAAAAATGTGTAAGAATAAGTAGAATTGAAAATAGGAAAACTCACCTCCTTTCGATTCGTCTAGCCTTTTCGTGAGGCAATGAGGGGGCGGAGAGACGCGCTCGTCAACAGAAGTATCTCATTGGAAATGTTGCTCACTTTTTAGTGAGCTTTTTATCTAGGGAATAGAAATGAAAAGCAAAAAGTTAAAATTAGGTCAAATTGATTTAAAAATGTGCAAGGATTACGACCTTATTCAAGCGATGGACTATGACTTTAAGACGAAGGAAGTAATGAATAAAGGAAGGGGATTTGCGGTAACTGTTGTCAAAATACAGGGGCTAACTTTCTTGATTCCATTTAGAAGTTACATTCCTAAAAAGTATCAATTGAAGTATAAGCTTAGAAATTCAGCAAAAGAAGGATATGTTGAAGGATTAGATATTGGTAAAACATTGATTTTAGAAGATAAAAGTTATTTACTAAATACCACTTTTCGCCTTCGGAAAGTCGAAGATTATTATAAAGTAATGGATAATGATAAAGCTATAATCAATAAGTTAGTGAAAGCTATTATAGACTATAACCGTGCTCTAGAAATGAACGATAGAAACAAACTTGAAGATCCTAGACGCTTTAAATTCTCAACATTTCAGAATTATTCTACTAGATTAAAAGTAATTACAGAAAAAGACTATTTAGAATAGATGATGTTTCCGCAGGCTTAGGCTTGTGTTTTTTTTATAGTAGATTGAAATAAGATTTGAACAAATTGATTAGAAAAGTCAAATTAATTTCTAGAAATGTTTTAGTAGTCGCAGTGTACTGTTCTAGTTCCAATCCACTCTATTCTTCAAAAAAGCGTTTTCTTGAAGAATAGAAAAAGCCCGATTTTATGGGGTTTTAATTCTGATAAAATCAGATAATTTCGGCATGATAAGGTGAGGTAGTTATTGTCTTAATGCTCAGTTACGTTCTGGAAATCGCTAGAATTTTTTCAAAAAATCCCGTAATAGTTGAATTATCTAAGCTTTAACAGTATAATTAAGCTAGTAGCTTCATCAGGAGGTTCTATGCTACAATATAGTGGGTGGCACGGCACCACCAATAAAATAAAAGAAAAGATTCTATCTGCTGGGTTTTCTTATGAGAAATATAAACCTGGTATTCATAAACAGAGACATCCGAACGACTTGGGTAATGGTATTTACTTTTTTCTACCTTTTAACAAAGATACTGGTAAAACGATTGCTTCTGCTTATGTCGCAAAGTATAAGTCATTTGAACTAAGCAAACCTGGGGTTAGGCCTGAGTTAATTCATGCTAAAATCACCCTAAAATCTATAGATAAGATTTTTATTTTAGATAACCCAAAAAACCAAAGGTTATTAGAGGAATATCGACAAGCGGCATCTATTCAAATTGAACGTGAGATTGCAGGTATTTCAGGTAGCGGAGCCAAAAATAGAGCTACTCTTCTTAACCAAAATCAAGGATTAATTATTGAACTGTTGCTTGATTTAGCGTCTCAGCATGGGAAGAATTATGAAGCAGTGCAGTCCAAAACATATACTGCTATTCCATCTTTACCAGTAATTGACGGAAAGAATGGAGAAGAAATCTGTATCCGTGATTTAAATTGTATTACAAACATTTTATAAATAAGGAGGCTTTTATGAGTTTATTGTCAAACTTTTTAGGAACTGAAGAATTTTCTTTGATGGATTCTCCAATGTTCCAAGAATTAGTTGAAAATATTAAGGCCAACAAAATTTATTCAGTAAACAATGAATTTGCTTATGATTTGAATATATCAGGAAGTCTTAAAAAATATAAAGATGAAATCCATTTTACTCCTCAATTAAATAATCAAAAAGAGTTTGATGATTTGAATTCTGTAACTAAAGTAAATGCAATGCCTGAATATAATATAAAAAACAAGAAGTCATGTTTTTCATATTTACCAATAGATTCTGAAAACTTAATTACAACAAAAGAAAATAGTGAGGTGGCAGCTTAATGTCCTCTTTACAATTTAAAGATTATTTTTTAAATGAAGTATCATACCGAAGAAATCCTAGTTTTGACCAAACAAATAGTACTATTAATTTACATCCTGAATTGTCTGCACAGATTTTAATAAGAAAATCTGAAAACCTTGCTTATGTTAACTTGATAACAAAGCAAGGAAATATAGATTCAGATGATTCTGCTTTTGAGCTTATTGTAGATATTGTTGGAGAATTTTCATTTATATATGACGAGACAGAATTTGATATTGATTTTGAAACTTTTCTTAAAGAGAATGGTTTAGCAATTCTTTGGTCCTATATTCGGCCTATCGTATCTGATATGATTACTCGGGGTAATGAGTTCCCCAATTTCATATTGCCTGTCGTTAACATTAAAAAAATGCTTGAAGACAAAGATTCTATCAAGTTAACATACGAATAAAAACAGTGTATGTATTTTTCAAAGCTCCAATGAAATACTTTCACATTTAAAAGGTATTCGGAGAACTATAAATCAAAATTGTGATAAAAATAAATAGGATCAAAGAGTTTTGTATGATAGTAGTTGCAATTTAAACTCTACCTTCTTCAAGACTCAGCTATCAATAAAAATCACCAGAAGGGCAGTATTTTAACGGCTCTTCTGGTGGTTTTTGAATTGTTTGGTTAGTGTGAGATATGAATAGTTGGGGGGTTAATACTCTTCGAAAATCTCTTCAAACCACGTCAGCTTCCATCTGCAACCTCAAAACAGTGTTTTGAGTAACCTGCGGCTAGCTTCCTAGTTTGCTCTTTGATTTTCATTGAGTATAAAAACAAGAACACCTTGCTTGGCGCAGGGTGTTTCGCGTGAAACAGAAGAATTGGATAAGATGCATGAGACCAAGCTTAGTTCATAACATTTGATTTATAAAATAAAAAAGAGTATAATAAATTATGCCAGTCTAAAATATGCATAAATATTTTAGGGGGGGCTTTTTATTTGTCCTTCCATTATATATTAACCGATAATTATCGGAAAAGGAGCAAAATAATATATGTTTTATAAAGGTAATGAAGATAGAGAAAAACGCCTGCGGTTTTCGATTCGTAAGGTTAGTTTTGGTGCTGCTAGTGTTGCAGTAGCAGCCTTGTTCATGTTTCCAGGAAATGGGACAGTGTCTGCCACAGAGCAAGGTGTAACCCCAACTAATGAGGAAACACAAGGCTCACCTCTGAAAGACCCAGATGTCCAGAATGGAACCTATGGGGCGACTCCAGTAGTTGGTCAGATGGGTGAAAATTCTGCTACTAGCGAGGCTACTGATCCAAAAAATCAAGAAGAGCCAAGTACTCCAACACCTACTGACGCAAGCGACTCATCAGTAGCGTCGCCTAGTGCTTCAGCAACAGAAGGAAAGTCAGCAGAGAAAAATACTGAGGTGCCATCTACAGAAGCAAATAGCGTAGAAAACAAAGACCAAACAAGAGCAACAGTTGAAGAGGAATCTACTAGACCAGTAGAAACAACCAAGCCCGCGGCAACAACAGAAAGCAAGAAACCAAAATCACGTAAAAAACGTGATATAAGTGCCACTCCAGATGCAGATGCTGCAACGGATGACCCATCAGCAAATCAGACTTACAAAGCACCAAGTGCCGATGCGAGTGTAGAGGAGTTGGTTAAAGCTTTAAAGAATTTACCAGATAAAATAGAAAATAATGAAAAAATTCAAAATATGAACGAAATTGGTGCTTCTACAGGCATTGCTGTCGGAGAGGTGAAGGAAATTCATGATTTTGGTGGTTGGACAGCTGTTGATGCTAACGGTGAAGCAGGAAAGTTTGCGATTGCTAGAAAAACGGCTGAAGGTGTTTTTCCAATAGAGACGATAAATGTCCTTGGAAGTAATGTTGTATGGACAATTGAGCAATCTTTTGATAGAACTAATGATTATATGTTGTTTTTATCAAAAGTTAGAACAAAAGCAAATCGTAGTGAAGAATCTGTTGACGGTAAACCTTATATCTCAAGTGGTGAAGGAGGTCCTAGAGGATCTAAAGTAGCCAAAGGTACTAAAGGATTTAGAGGGATAGAGAAAGTTTTTAAAGCCTATTCTTCTAAGGACGGATCGAAAGTACAAGTAGCTTTTAAAACTGGATATACCGGAGATATTGACGGCACTAAGGCACAGTATAAGGTTGAAGTTTTCACTAATGAGGACGGCTTTAAAACTCCTATTTATTCAACTAGCTTTTCACCTCAAACTCCTGCCAAAGATTCAGATAAAACTGTTATTGCAGCTAAAGATGGAACGACAAGGACCCAACAAATCAACATAGGAAGTAGAACTAAGCAGGAAGCTGAAAGGCTCCTGTCTCAAGCAGCTAATATGCCTAATGGAACCGGTGGAAGTTTTACAAGTAGAGAGATTGATTTACCTACAGGTGTAACATCTTATAAGGTGAGGATTAGTTCTGGAAATGACTTGGAATTGGGAATGAGTTATCAATCTAGATTTTTACAGTATGCTTTACCAGTTACGGGATTAAACTTTAATATTACTCAGGATACTAAACACATAGCGAAGTCATTATTGCAACAGGCTTATGATAGACTGTTGGATCAACAAAATAGCGATGAGAATAGGAAAACCCCAGAAACTATTCGAAGTTATCAAGAAAAATTAGACAAAATAAAAGAGTTGTTGGACTCGGGAGATTTAAAAAGTAGAGCAGATTATCTTGAAGCTTTAGAGGGTGCTATTGAGACAAGAGATGACTTGAAAACTCAAGCACCAAGTGCACCAGTTCCAGCAGTAGTGGATACAGCTGACCATGTAGGTATTGAGATTCCAGCACCAGAACATGCGGATAAGGTTGTTGTGACCTTCGATAAAGCAGATGGTTCAGGCAAGGATACAGTTACTGTTAAGAAGAACGACCAAGGTAAATGGTCAGCCGACAAGACAGTGGCAGGTCTGACAGTAGACGCAGATACTGGTAAAGTGACAGTAGGTCATGAAGCAGTGAAAGCGCAAGGTACTGTAGAAGCACAAGCTCGTAGTGGCAACAGTGACTTGAGTGGAACAGGTACCGTCGGAATGCCAGCTATTGCGACAACACCAAGTG
>NZ_CAMPPZ010000008.1:0-271275 GCF_946902925.1 Streptococcus sp. Marseille-Q6488
CAGCACCAGAACATGCGGATAAGGTTGTTGTGACCTTCGATAAAGCAGATGGTTCAGGCAAGGATACAGTTACTGTTAAGAAGAACGACCAAGGTAAATGGTCAGCCGACAAGACAGTGGCAGGTCTAACAGTAGACGCAGATACTGGTAAAGTGACAGTAGGTCATGAAGCAGTGAAAGCGCAAGGTACTGTAGAAGCACAAGCTCGTAGTGGCAACAGTGACTTGAGTGGAACAGGTAGTGCGCAAATGCCTATATATAGACCGCTTCCAATTCCTAGTCCTATCCCAGTGCCAGACAATGGAAATACTAATAGTCTAGTACCTAGTGATTTCGATGGAAATCAAGCTGGAAATGCTGGTGATGTGAACACTACAGAACCAGCAAGTCCTTCTGTTCCAACAAGTCCATCAGATAGTGGACAAGCAAATTCTGTAGCAGATGCTCCAGATTCTGACAGTGGCTCAACAACCACTGCTCGTTCGTCTGTAGCTCCAGTGACAACTACGGAACCTAGTGTAAATACAGCGAATAGAGCAGATGATACTGTTCGTTCAGTAACTCAGGGTCAAGGAACTTTAGATAAGTCAGAACTAAGTAAGCAGACTCAAACCTTAGAAAATCTTTTGAGAGCATTGACAGGTGTATCGAATCCTACCATAGATTCAGCACGTCTGGTTTTGGCAGAGGCTAATAAAGCTCTTGCAGATGATAGTTTGACAGAGCAAGGGTTGCGCCATATCTTGCAAACAGTCAGAGATGCGATTGCTTCCCTAGAGTCCATTAAGGAAAGTCAGTCAGCAACGAAGGCTGGAGAACAAAAAGTTTCTGAGTCAGCACCAGAAGCAGATAAGCCTGTAGTCCAAACTCAAGTCCCAGTAGGGATTATTGCAGCAAGTATCCTAGTGCTTTTAGGTCTCCTCTTCTTCCTCCTAGCTCGTCGCAACAAAGAATCAGAACTCGAGAAATTAGCCAAGGAATTAAGTAAACTTCTTAAAGACTCAAACCTTGAAACAGTAGATAAGGATGTCCTTGAAAACTCTCAAGAAGAACTTCAAAAAGCAGTTTCCTTCTTGGCAGATGAAAAAGGCTCTGAGCATACTGAAGCAGAGTTGATTGATAATCTTAAAGAGGTTATTGCTAAGTTGAAAGCAAACGCCTAATAACATATTAAAAATCTCCAGATTAGGAACTATCCGTAAGTTCTCTAGTCTGGAGATTTTTCCATATACTTCGTTATTGGACGGTTACTTTTCTTCTGAAAATACTAGCTAGCGTCAGTTGTCCTAAAATTTAGTTTGAGAGACTAGCACAGGATAACAGAGTGACGCCATCACTGGGCTAATAGAGATAAAATAAACAATTGATTTAGGACATTTGTTTGATAGTGGTGATAAAGTTTTAAATCTGCTACATAATTTGTGGAGTTTTTTCTATAATTAGGAGTTTAACCTAATCTGCAAATAGGAGTATACTAATAATGTAATCGTTATCAAAAGTCTAAAAATGAATTTTTAGATGGATATCAAAATAAAAAGGGAGGAAATTATGAATAAGTTTTCAAAAACCTTGAGAGACAACTGGATCTTTCTCTTGATGGTTTTGCCAGGGGCACTCTGGTTGATTCTATTCTTCTACATTCCAGTATTTGGGAACGTGGTTGCCTTCAAAGACTACCACATGACCAGTAATGGTTTCATAGATAGTATCATAAATAGTAAATGGGTCGGACTCGATAATTTCAGATTCTTATTTAGTTCAAGAGACGCCTTTATTATCACACGAAATACGGTCCTCTACAATCTTGGCTTTATCTTTCTAGGTTTGGTTGTATCTGTAGGGATTGCCATTATCCTCAGTGAACTCCGTTCCAAGAGAATGGTGAAGATTTTCCAAACTTCTATGTTGTTCCCTTACTTCTTGTCTTGGGTTATCATCAGTTTCTTTACAGATGCCTTCCTAAATATTGATAAAGGGGTGTTCAACCATTTATTGGAAAGTCTTGGTCTCAAAGAAGTCAACTTCTACGCTGATTTGGGAATTTGGCCTTATCTCCTACTTTTCCTAGGTATTTGGAAAGGTTTTGGATATAGCAGTGTTATGTACTATGCGACAATCATGGGAATTGATCCAACCTACTACGAAGCAGCGACAGTAGATGGAGCCAGCAAATGGCAACGGATTCGCAATGTAACCATTCCGCAGTTGACACCGCTGGTAACTGTATTGACCATCCTTGCAGTCGGAAATATCTTCCGTGCAGACTTTGGTCTCTTCTATCAAATCCCTCACAATGCTGGTCAGCTTTATAACGTAACCAACGTCTTGGACGTATATGTTTATAATGGTTTGACCCAGACAGCGGATATCGGGATGGCTTCAGCAGCAGGTCTCTACCAATCAGTAGTCGGATTGATTCTGGTGGTTCTATCAAACTTACTTGCAAGACGAGTTGATCCAAACTCAGCCTTGTTCTAGAAGGAGGAGAATATGGCAGAAAAGAAAATTAAAAAAGAAAAAATTGATAATGTCGGCATTCACTCCTTCAGTAAGAAAGCAGATATCTTCTTCAGTATCATTTCGGGTTTGATTGCCCTCTCTTGTATCCTACCCTTCGTATTCGTTATCATTATTTCAGTGACGGACGAGAAAAGCCTCCTCCAATACGGCTACAGCTTCTTCCCATCCCAATTTGGATTAGACGGTTTTGAGTTCTTGGCACAGTTTAAGGATAAAATCTTACAAGCCCTCTTCATTTCTGTCTTTGTAACCGTAGTTGGGACATTTACAAATGTCTTTATCACAACAACCTATGCCTACGCTATTTCACGGACAACCTTTAAGTATCGCAGATTCTTTACCATCTTCGTTCTGCTCAGTATGTTGTTCAACGCTGGTTTGGTACCAGGTTATATCATGGTGACTCGTGTGCTTCAGCTTGGGGATACTGTTTGGGCCTTGATTGTTCCAATGCTTCTCTCACCCTTTAACATCATCTTGATGCGTTCCTTCTTCAAGAAGACCATTCCAGAAGCCATTCTCGAATCCGCTCGTATCGATGGTGCCAGTGAGGCTCGGATTTTCTTCCAAATCTGTTTGCCATTGTCACTACCAGGTATCGCAACCATCACGCTTTTGACAGCACTTGGTTTCTGGAATGACTGGTTCAATGCCCTTCTTTACATCAAGAGTGACAACTTGTATCCATTGCAATATTTGCTTATGCAAATCCAGCAAAATATGGACTACATCGCCAAAGCGGTCGGCTTGACTGGTCAACTGGGAGTTGCTCTACCGAAAGAAACGGGACGTATGGCCATGGTTGTGGTTGCAACCCTTCCAATCGCGATTTTGTATCCATTCTTCCAACGCTACTTTGTAAAAGGTTTAACTATCGGTGGTGTGAAAGAATAGTGCTTATTGAGAAAGAACATTTCTCAGTTCCAAACTTCCCTTGCGTGAAGTTAACATCATTACATTGTTTATAAGTTTAAAAATAAAAAAAGGAGTTTTTATCATGAAAAACTGGAAAAAATATGCTTTTGCATCTGCTAGTATAGTCGCTTTGGCTGCAGGTCTTGCTGCTTGTGGAAACTTGACAGGTAACAGCAAAAAAGCTGCTGATTCAGGTGACAAACCTGTTATCAAAATGTACCAAATCGGTGACAAACCAGATAACTTGGATGAGTTGCTATCAAATGCCAACAAAATCATCGAAGAAAAAGTTGGTGCCAAATTGGATATCCAATACCTTGGCTGGGGTGACTATGGTAAGAAAATGTCAGTTATCACATCATCTGGTGAAAACTATGATATTGCCTTTGCAGATAACTACATTGTAAATGCTCAAAAAGGTGCTTATGCTGACTTGACAGAATTGTACAAAAAAGAAGGTAAAGACCTTTACAAGGCACTTGACCCAGCTTACATCAAGGGTAATACTGTAAATGGTAAGATTTACGCTGTACCAGTTGCAGCCAACGTTGCATCATCTCAAAACTTTGCCTTCAACGGAACTCTCCTTGCTAAATACGGTATCGATATTTCAGGTGTTACTTCTTACGAAACTCTTGAGCCAGTCTTGAAACAAATTAAAGAAAAAGCTCCAGACGTAGTACCATTTGCTATTGGTAAAGTTTTCATCCCGTCTGACAACTTTGACTACCCAGTAGCAAACGGTCTTCCATTCGTTATCGACCTTGAAGGCGATACTACTAAAGTTGTAAACCGTTACGAAGTGCCTCGTTTCAAAGAACACTTGAAGACTCTTCACAAATTCTATGAAGCTGGCTACATTCCAAAAGACGTCGCAACAAGCGATACTTCCTTTGACCTTCAACAAGATACTTGGTTCGTTCGTGAAGAAACAGTAGGACCAGCTGACTACGGTAACAGCTTGCTTTCACGTGTTGCCAACAAAGATATCCAAATCAAACCAATTACTAACTTCATCAAGAAAAACCAAACAACACAAGTTGCTAACTTTGTCATCTCAAACAACTCTAAGAACAAAGAAAAATCAATGGAAATCTTGAACCTCTTGAATACGAATCCAGAACTCTTGAACGGTCTTGTTTACGGTCCAGAAGGCAAGAACTGGGAAAAAATTGAAGGTAAAGAAAACCGTGTTCGCGTTCTTGATGGCTACAAAGGAAACACTCACATGGGTGGATGGAACACTGGTAACAACTGGATCCTTTACATCAACGAAAACGTTACAGACCAACAAATTGCAGATTCTAAGAAAGAATTGGCAGAAGCTAAAGAATCTCCAGCGCTTGGATTTATCTTTAACACTGACAATGTGAAATCTGAAATCTCAGCTATCGCTAACACAATGCAACAATTTGATACAGCTATCAACACTGGTACTGTAGACCCAGATAAAGCTATTCCAGAATTGATGGAAAAATTGAAATCTGAAGGTGCCTACGAAAAAGTATTGAACGAAATGCAAAAACAATACGATGAATTCTTGAAAAACAAAAAATAATCAGCTAAATTGATTTCGTGTATTCATTCCTAACTCCTAAAATAAGAATCACTGCTTTCCTCAGGCTTATCTGGGGGAGGCAGTGGTTTTTTGAAAGTTTTTGAAGCCATGTATGCTGAGGAAATGTATAAAGACTACCAAACCTAATTTATTTCAGGTTGTTATAAATACCATCTAAATATGAGTGAATTTCTTGTCGTATAGATTGTAAAGAATGATTTCTAGCTGTATCAATGACACCGAATATTCTGTAATGACTACGGAAAAGTTTATCATAATCAATGTAACTTCCTATGATGATAATGTGGGCAAATTCAGAACGGAGTCGTATATCTTCTATATAAGAATACATTGTATCTGAAGATAAGAACATTGATTTTATGATAAAATAGGTAGTAGTGTTATAGGAATAGATGATACGCCTAGAAGCTATAATTCTCGTTTTTGTTGATAAGTTTTCTTTAATATAAGAATTGATGTCACTTGTGATGATATATCCTAATAATGAAAAATGTAGAATTTGAATTGTATCCATATTTCTCCTCTGGCTCTATCATATCAAAAACATCCGATAGAAGATGTCGAAATCTTAGATTGTATAACTGTTAGCATGAAATGTTGAAAAATAACCATTTATGATAACTCAGATACCTTTTAAGATTTTTTCCATCATAGGATACTAGTTTTGATATGATATAGGAGAGTAAGGAGGAAAAATATGCAAGAATATATTTTAAGCCAAGGCAGAGCAGTTGTTAAAGTGCCTCATTCTAAGGTTTACTATGTGACAACACATCCTACGAAGGCACATGCTGTTATTTTTATTACAGCTGATGGAGTATTTGAGAAGTATATGAGCCTAGCTAGAGTTGAGGAAATGAGTCTGGGGAAATTGTTCAGGTGTCATAGAAAGTTTCTTGTTAACTTATCCAAAGTAATAGGATTGAAGTATGAAACGAAGACCATTTTATTTATGGATGAAAGAGTATCGGATATTATCTGCTCTAGAAGATATTTTAAAACTGTAAAAGAAAGATGGTTAAATACTAAAGGAGACGAGAAATGAATATCTTTATATTAGAGGATGATTTTATACAGCAGACTAGGATGGAAAATCTGGTGTATGATATTTTAGAGAAGAATTGTTGGGAAGTAAAGCACTGTGGTGTTTATGGTAAACCAAATCAATTGTTAGAAGATATGATGGAACGTGGAGGTCATCAACTTTTCTTTTTGGATATTGAAATTAAAAACGATGTTAGAAAAGGGTTAGATATTGCTTTGGAAATCAGAGATAGAGATCCAAATGCAGTCATTGTTTTTGTAACAACTCATTCAGAATTTATGCCTGTTAGTTTTCAATATCAAGTATCAGCTTTAGATTTTATTGATAAGGAATTACCTGAAAGTGCTTTTAGGGAACGTGTGGAAAAAGCAATCGCTTATGTTCACAAGAATAAACATCAACTAATGACTGAAGATTCTTTTGTGTTTACAAATTCTAAAGCACTCGTTCAGGTTCCGTTTTCGGATTTGCTTTATATAGAAACGTCAATGATTCCTCATAAGCTAGTTCTTTATTCTATGAGAGAAAGAATAGAGTTTTATGGTAAAATTTCTGATATATTGAAGCAAGAACCAAGATTGGTTCAGTGTCATCGCTCTTTTATTGTGAATCCTTATAATATCTCTTCAATAGATAAGGAAGAAAAACTAGTCTATTTGAAGAACGGGTCAAGTTGCCTAGTATCTAGGTTAAAAATGAGGGAATTGCTGAATATAGTTAAAGATTTACATGATAGTAAGGAGTAGTAAATGTCTTTTGTGTTAGTATCTTTGAATTTTTACATACTTTTATTTCTTCATGCAAAAATTTATGGCTATCAATTGACTATAAAGAGATCTTTAGAGTTATTGCTTTTCTATTTTTTATTAGAGTTTTTACTTTTAATCTTGATTAAGACGTTCTATATCCCTGTTGTTATTACAGTACTAGATTATCCCATCTTTTTTATTATCTACACATTTTTGTTGGATAAAAAGAAGTACAGTCTGATATTGACACTTTTTTATGCTCTGTTTCCTATCACATTTTGGTCGATTATCTATGATTTCTTTGTTGATTTTATTATTCCTAATTTTGCTAGTTTAACAGACATATATGTTTATTACGATGCCACAATTTTCTCGATTTTAGCAAGTCTCCTATCTTTGCTTATAATAAAAGTTTTTCAGTATGATTTTAGCTATCTAAGAAGTAAAGTGTTGGATAAACATTTAGCTCAAATAATGAGGATTGCTAATGCTGCAATGTTGGGTTATTTTATCTTGGTTCCTTTTATTGGTTATATTAAAAAAATCTTGAACTTATCTATAAATCATTATCAAGGAGCTATAACTGCAATCTATTTCTTTTTATTTATCTATTTTGTCAATATACTGGATAGAAATGTACGTGAGGAATTGCAAAAAGATTTAGTACTTCAAAAAGAGATTCAACTTCAAAATCTTAAGAGCTATAGTAAACAAGTAGAAGGACTTTATCAAGAGGTTAGAAGCTTTAGGCATGATTATGCAAATATCTTAACAAGTTTAAAGATAGGAATAGACCGAAAAGATATTGATTTAGTTGCTCAAATTTATGACAGTGTCTTGAAAGACTCAGGGAAAAATTTAAAAGATACAAAATTTGATGTAGTGAGATTGAGAAATATAGAGGATTTATCCTTGAAGAGTTTATTAATCTCAAAATTATCCGAGGCTCAGAGTTTACTAGTGCCAGTTTCTTTGGAAATAGAAAAACCAATTACTATCAAAAAGATTGAGGAAATTGATTTTTTAACAGTTGTTTCTATATTGTTAGATAACGCGATAGAGGCCGCTGCAAGCGCCACTGTCGAGGAACCTCTAAGTGTTTGTTTTTTTGAAGATATTAGAAGTAATAAGCAAGTTTTAATTATCCAAAATCCGACCCTAGATAGAGAGATTGATGTTACAAAAATATTTGAGAGAGGAATGTCGTCTAAAGGGCAGAATAGAGGAGTTGGTTTGTCTAATGTTAATAGTATTTTGACAAAATACCCAAATATCATTCTAAAAACTACAAGTTCTAATTTTAGATTTAAACAAGTCTTAGAGATAGAAGTATAGGTGGGGATGGGTGACTTGTATCTTCTATAATCTTTTCATGATAAAACGCATAGTATCAGTCATTTTGAAATCTGATATTATGCGTTTTTATAATTCTATAGATTTTTTATGGTTTGAAAGTAGTCCGTAATTTTAATGGTGTTGTTATAGTTTCATATAGCTCTTCCCACCATCCTCCACCTGTAATCTGGTTGAGTTCAGTAGTTGTTAGTTTTTGAAATGAAGTTAGGTTTTGTTTCTTATCCATGTTATGATTCTCCTTTTTGATAAGATAATAAATAGTTATAGAGTGTTATCTGAAAATTAATCAGAATGGGTTAAAATTTTATCTTTGAAATAATCAAAATATGTTTTCTTTGCAGTTACACTAGTGACGCGACCTTGTAAGCCGTATTGGATGAGTTTACTATCCTCATTAGATAGTTTTGCAAGAGCGGTTAATTTAAAGAGATTTCCTTGCTCTGTTCTGGTAGGAGTTTGATCAATTGTCTGAAGTTGGCCGATGATGGTAATGCCGTGATTTCCAATCTTCTCCAGTTTTAATCTTACAGTTTGTCCTTTATCTAGTAGAGGTAGATAGTCAGAAGATACGTAGTAAGTGATTAGCACTTCTCTTGTATCTGTGATGATAGGGAATATTTGAGCAATTTCTGTACCAGTTGGAATTCTATTTTTACCTTCAAATTCGCTGTTCAGATGAACGATACCTTTATTTGGGGCGGTTAAGGTATTGTTTTCTAAGCGCTGTGTCGCTTGATCTAGCTGTACTTTTAATTCTGTTAATTGGTTCTCCACGGTTAGTTGTTGCTGAGAAGCTGTCTGTAAAAACTGAGTGCGGAGTACTTCAATTTTGGTTGCTAAACTATTATCATAAGTTGCTACACTTCCGATACCAGCTTGCTGAATTTTGAGGCTTGCGATAGATGATTCAAGACCTGCAATACTTTGATTAATTTGAGATAAAAATGGCTCCTCTGCAGTTCCTTGTGTTTGTCCTTGTGAGGCTACAAGATAACGATTCAAAATTGACTGGTGCGGATTGCCAGTTGGTAAGCGAGCCCTTTTATTTATGATAGTATCTCTCAATTCTCGATATTCTCCAATTTGTTGTTGAACTTTTGTAATTTCTTGTTCGATGGCTGATGAACTGCTATTGGCAAGATTAGCTTGATTTGAAACCTCAGTGTTAGTCTTTGTGATACCCAGTTCAATATCATGAGCTTGTTTAGTAAAATTCCTAAAGGTATTATGGTAGCCAAATTCATCCTCGCCAGAAAAAAGATCAGTCGCTTTTTCTAAGCTTTGTTTCAAAATTCCAAGTCCTTCTTTTTGCTTCTCAAGTCTTTGTAATTGAGTTTCTAAGGCAGTTTTCTGACTTTCTTCCATTGTTTCAGAGTATTTGATGAGTAAGTCACCTTTTTCAACTACTTGATTTGCCACTAAATGATTAGCTAGGATAGGATTATCACTGGTTGATTGAATAGATGCAATGACACTTGTAGGGGCGATTTCTCCTTGGGAAGTAACAGTAATTTCTTTTGTAGCAACAAGGGAGAAAATCAAGATGAAAGTAAACAGTAATGAAAGAGGTATAATTAACACTGTCGCATAGTTATGGTAACGTCTCTGATAAAACTCGACGCTTCTAAAAAGATTAGGATTCATGACATTCTCCTTATTTATTGAATAGATGATGGTAGAAGCCTTGCGCCTGCATTAACTCTTGGTGACTACCAACTTCAATGATTTTCCCCTGGTCAAGAACAATGACACGGTTAGTTCGTTCGGCTATACTGAGACGATGGGCTACAAAGAGAATGGTTTTATCAGTTAGGGACATAAGATTATCTATAACTTTTTTCTCAGTCAAGACATCAAGACCGCTAGTAGCTTCATCCAGTATTAAAACAGGAGCTTTAGTTAAAAGAGCACGAGCGAGGGCTATTCGTTGCTTTTGTCCTCCTGATAGACCAGCTCCATCAGAGAGCTGAGTTTGATAGCCCATAGGCATTCTTTCAATGTCTTGACGGATTTCAGCTAATTCACAAGCTCTTAGAATATCTTCTTGACTAATCATATGATTACCACCCAAGGTTAAGTTTTCCAAAATAGAGCCATTAAAGATATAGGCTTGTTGGGGTAGGTAATTAATATGACGGCGCAAGACTTTTTTATCAATGTTTTTAATATCCTGATGATTGATGGAAATATGTCCTTTGTAGGGTTCAAAGAAATTGACAATCATTTTGGCTAAAGTTGTTTTACCAGAACCACTAACTCCAACTAGGCTAACCTTATCTCCTTGTTTAATCGTGAGATTAATATCTGTTAAGGTATCTCGTCCAAAACCATACTTATAAGAAAGGTCATCAAATTCAATATCGCCCATCAAAAAATGTGAATGAACAGGGTTTTCTTGAACTTGAAATTCCGATTCGACTAAATAGACTTCGTTCAAACGGTTATTAGCGACCTTCGCAGATTGGAGTTTGGTTTGGAGGTTGATAATATTTTCCATAGGAGTTGTAAAGTAAGAAAGAAGTGTGTTAAAGGTAATCAGCTGACCGATAGAAATTTTACTTGACATGACTAATTGAGCGCCAAACCATAGGATAAGGATATTCAGAACTAATTTTGTTCCCTGCTTTAAACTCGTTTGTAAAATAGAATATTTACTGAGCTTAAAGGATTTTTCCAAATAATCTACAAATTCGCTGTCTATATTTTGATAGCGATTTTCTTCACTCGTGAGCGACTTTATAGTTTCAATCCCGTTGATATCTTCGATAATGGCAGAGCTAACCATAGAATTACTTTGCATGACATCATGGTTCATTTTTTCGAAAGGCTTCATAAAAGAAAAGATGATGAACATGTATATAGGAATGGAAATAAGAGAAAGAAGGAAGAGATTAGGGTTTTGTGCCAGTAAGACGCCTCCTACAATAATCAGAATAGAAACATCCAGAAAAAGAGAAAGAATGGTAGAAGCCAAGGCATCTATAATAGAGTTAGCATCTGTGAACCGTGAAATGATTTCTCCTGTACGACGTGTCGCAAAGAAAGACATAGGAAGTTCAAAAATATGGCGAATATAGGATAGAATCACATCAATACTTAATCTCTGACTCAGAACAGTTAGGAGATAATCTCTGGAGAAGCCCATGACTTGTTGGAGGATATAGGTAATAACCAGACCAACTGAGATGATTCCTAAAGTTGATTTCATCTGATTTGGAATGTATTCATCCAAGATTCCTTGGAGATAATAAGAACCACCGATATTGATAATAGTGACCAATAAGCTTGAGAGAACAATGTAAGCAATGAGAGATTTTTGTTTGAAAATCAGAGGAAGGAAGCTTAGTAGACCATTCTTTTTATCTTTATGGGGTTGATAGCTGGGTTTGGGAGCTAGAAAAATAGCTACTCCAGTCCATTCAGAGAAAAAGCGTTCTTTTGACATTTTGGTGATTTTTACAGAAGGGTCAGGATCACCAATAACCAGATAGTCTTTCTTTGTTTGATAGACAACATAGTAATGTTGGAGTTTTCCTTCTTTGTTAACGTGAACGATAAATGGATAGGGGACATCACTCATATCAAAGAGCGTTTTATCTGCTTGAACAGGTCTTGTTTCAAATCCCATTTCATCAGCGGCTTTTACAATACCAAGAGCAGTCGTCCCTTCCTTATTGGTCTTTGCAAGTTCTCTCAAGTGAGCTAGAGAAAAATCTGAACCATAGAATTTAGCAATCGAGGCTAAGGCAGCAACACCGCAGTCTCTAGCATCTATTTGAGGAACAAATGTACGTTTATAAGAAGTCATTGGCAATTCCTTTCATATAGTGGATAGCTCTATTATGCCAAACTTTACTAAAAAACTTCTTGCTAAATCGTAAACGGTATTTATATTGTCATGAACAGTAATTTTTATTAAGTAAGATGAACCATTGATTTTTATAGTTGGCGATAGTATATATTAGTTTTGGTCTTTGATAAAATTTATGAAAAACATTTCGTGATGAAAAAAAGACGTTTTATGATTTTAAAGAAATGATATCAGTTGATTATGATATATTGATGTTGTCAAGGTTGCAACAAGACAAAAATAAAAAATAAAAAAGGAGTATTTATCATGAATATAAAAACAATGTCACAATTTTCTGTTATGGATAATGAAATGCTTGCTCGTGTTGAAGGTGGAGATAAAGTAGGGGCTGGAGAAGTTGTTCAAGCATTAGGAATTTGTACAATAGGAGGTGCAGCTCTGGGGAGTGTTATCCCAGTTGTGGGAACTCTTGCCGGCGGGGTTTTAGGAGCACAGTTTTGTACAGCGGCTTGGGGAGCTTTTAGAGCAAGTTAAACTTTTAGCGATATAGTAGATTGGAAATAGTAGTAAAAGGAGGTGATTTATATGAAATACAGATTATTTCTTATTATTTTCTTGAGTAGTGTTTTGGATATTCTTTTAGGTACATTTTTGAAAATCTCGAATGTATCGATTGGGTGGATTGTTCTCTACAGTGGCTTATTTGAAGCAGGAGTTTTCCTTCTTGCTAATAAAGGTTTGGCGGTAAAAATCAAGGAAGCAGACATTCAAAAACGCTTTAAATTTATTTTTGGAAAAACGTTATGGTTTCAAATTCTTTTGCTCATCTTTTTGGCGGTAAAACTTTATCTTGGTTTGGATGAGAGACTGATTTTACTTTATGGAAATATTTTCATTGTCTTTAATGCCTTAGTTTATCTTTTGTCTACTAGCCAAATTAATTTAACAAAGAAAGCGTGAAAAGAATGGAACAATCAGTAAATAATTTTATCATTTTATCCGATGAAAAATTAACAATGATAACAGCTGGTGATAAACAACTTGTAGACAGATTTTTAAGTGGAGTAGGTGGTGCAGTTGAGGGGCTTTCGCTTTGTGCACAGACAATCCCCTTCCCAACTCCGCAGATTTATTTAATTTGTGCAGCTGGTGGGGCGGCAGCTTCAGTTTTATGGCCACATTAGAGGATTTAGTTAGGATATAGAATTATTAATCTGAGTATCTCTTTGCGCTTATACTCTCTATACTGTATAGGAACGTATCATGTATAAACACTTATTTTTTCCATATTCAAAAATCTTAGACTGGTTGACACCCTATATTCTAGTCTTGGCTTCTGACACCATTGCATTTAATGTTTTTGTGCTAACCTTTGTATCTGTAGTGGTTTTTTCTTTTCTGAATCCCATGCTAGCTTTTATAGCTATATTCTTAGGGGCTGGCTATGTTGTCGGGTTTTGGTTATTAAAATGGTTTGTTTTAGAGAGATTGGAGGTAAAGGATGACTTGTAGGAAGGTGTACTTAGTGTTTAAGTGGTTATCTTTATGGTCGTTTTCAATAAAGATTACACCTTGTTTTTGATTTTTAGTATAGTAACGTCAAATGTAGCTCCTTACATTCATTCCTAACTCCTAAAATAAGAATCACTGCTTTCCTCAGGTTGGTCTGGGGAGGGCAGTGGTTTTTTACCTTATTTAGATAATTATCCGAATCAGATGATATAAACAATATTAAAATGATAACAGGTGATTAAAATATTAAAATTTCTTATATCTTTATTAATTTTTATTAAGTAGATTTTTAGAATAAAGTAGCTTATAATAAGAGTGCAATGAAAGCGCTTAACATTGTGAAAATTCATCTTGTTCTGATTTAAGAGATCTATAGATACAAATTTTTAAGCAGTCGTATATAGATGTATGTCATTTACACAGTTCTATATACTTAAAAATTTATACAATGATCAATTTAAACGAGGTAGGTGAAAAAATGATAAAAGTTGTTCTCTATTCTTTTTAGGAACAAGAAATTTTACATGAGGTTATTCAAATGAAAAAAACACCCAATCGATGGTTAATTTTGGCAGCAGCCATTTTAACGAATCTATCTCTAGGTGCTGGTTACGCCTGGTCAGTTTTTCAAAAGGCGCTGCTAAAAACCAATTCTAGTCAAGGATGGGTTCAATCCCAAACTTCTTTGGCCTTTAGTATTTCTTTTGCAATGGTACCTGTTGGTATGATTATTTTCGGTCCTAAGGTTGATTCAGCAGGACCTAAGAAATTTGTATTCCTAGGTGGTATTCTCTTCGGTGCTGGTATGTTTGCTACTGGATTTGCTACTTCTCTTCCAGTCCTTTACCTCACTTACGGGGTTGTCCTAGGACTTGGTATTGGTTCAGCTTATGGAGCATCTACTTCAGTTGCCACTAAGTGGTTCCCAGATAAAAAAGGTTTAGCTGGTGGTTTGACAGCAGCAGGTTTCGGGTTAGGGCCGCTCATTATCGGTCCAGTTGCCAAAGCTTTGATTGCTTCTATGGGTGTTTACTCAACATTCAAAGTATTGGGTATCATTCTTCTAATTGTTATTTGCACTTCTTCATTGGTAATGGAGAAAGCTCCTGCAGCAGCGCCGGTAGCTGGAACAGCTCAACCAGAAGGTAAAACTTACAAAGAAATGCTTCGTGATGGAAATTACTGGCTTCTATGGTTGATTTACGTTCTTGGTGCTACTGGTGGAATGATGATTATCGGTACTGCAGCATCAATTTCTGACCAGTATAAACTTGTAGGAGAAGCTACACTCTTCGTTATGCTGGTATCTATCGCTAATACATTTGGTCGTATCTTCTGGGGTACGGTATCTGATAAGATTGGTCGCTATCCTACCGTTATTGCCATGTTTGGAGCGGTTGCTACTGGTTTGTTGCTCACAGCCTTATTCAAAGGTCCTGGAAGCATCTTGGCCATCCTTGGAATTATGATGGTTGCCTTGTCATTTGGAGGCTTCCTCGGTTCATTCCCAGGAATTACTGCTGAAAACTGGGGAGTTACATACGTAGGGACAAACTATGGATGGATGTTTACTGCTTATGGCGTAGCTGCTATTGCTGGTCCTCAGTTAGGAGCACGTCTTGCACAGGCAAACCAAGGAGATTACACAATGGCCTTCTTTATCGTTATCGGCATGGCTATCCTTGGTATTCTACTCCAACTGTTCTATATGGCTAAAGCTAAAAAAGTTTAAAAATGAATCTTTGGAAAATCCAAGGATTTTTTAAAATATGATTGATACTAAGTGTAGTGTACAAGAAATTTTTTTCTAAATTGAAATATAGCAATTTCCAGTCAAATAAATTGCATTCGTTTTCTTAAGCAGGTATACTAGTATGGATAAATAAAAAATTTAGAAAATTTAAGAATAGAAAAGAGAACAAATCTTATGGCAAAAGATATTCGTGTCTTACTTTACTACCTTTATACTCCAATTGAAAATGCAGAGCAATTTGCTGCAGACCACTTGGCTTTCTGTAAATCAATCGGTCTTAAAGGCCGTATCCTAGTCGCTGACGAGGGAATTAACGGAACAGTTTCAGGGGATTACGAAACAACTCAAAAATACATGGACTACGTTCACAGCCTCCCAGGCATGGAAGACCTCTGGTTCAAGATTGACGAAGAAAGTGAACAAGCCTTCAAGAAGATGTTTGTTCGCTACAAGAAAGAGATTGTCCACCTTGGTTTGGAAGACAACGACTTTGACAATGACATTAACCCACTTGAAACAACAGGTGCTTACTTGTCTCCAAAAGAGTTCAAAGAAGCGCTTCTTGATAAAGATACCGTTGTCCTTGACACACGTAACGATTATGAGTACGACCTAGGACATTTCCGTGGGGCTATCCGCCCAGACATCCGCAACTTCCGTGAGTTGCCACAGTGGGTCCGTGATAACAAGGAAAAATTCATGGACAAGCGTGTCGTGGTTTACTGTACAGGTGGGGTTCGCTGTGAGAAATTCTCAGGCTGGATGGTTCGTGAAGGTTACAAAGATGTTGGCCAATTGCACGGAGGAATCGCAACTTACGGTAAAGACCCAGAAGTTCAAGGTGAGCTTTGGGATGGAAAAATGTACGTCTTTGACGAGCGTATCGCCGTTGATGTCAACCATGTCAACCCAACTATCGTAGGGAAAGACTGGTTTGATGGAACACCATGTGAACGTTATGTCAACTGTGGAAATCCCTTCTGTAACCGTCGTATCTTGACATCAGAAGAAAATGAAGACAAGTACCTTCGTGGATGCTCACACGAGTGCCGTGTTCACCCACGTAACCGCTATGTTTCAGAACATGAATTGACACAAGCTGAAGTGATTGAGCGCCTAGCCGCTATCGGTGAAAGCTTGGATCAAGCAGCTACTGTATAAGATCAAACAGTCCTCAGGGGCTGTTTTTCTATGCTTTGTACTCAAAAATCTAATACTCAATGAAAATCAAAGAGCAAACTAGGAAGCTAGCCGCAGGCTGTACTTGAGTACGGCAAGGCGAAGCTGACGCGGTTTGAATTTGATTTTCGAAGAGTATAAAGTTTGTTTTTGTATCTTTCAGAAAAATAAGGTATACTATATGTAAACGATTTCAAAGGAGCCCAGTTATGGCGAAAACATTTTTTATTCCAAATAAACAGAGCATTTTAGGAGAACAGGAGATTTTGACTGCCAAGTCGATCTTGGCCTTGCTAGACGGTTTGGAGTCGCATAGTTATGATGCTGTCTATCTCCGTCAGCCTCTTAACCGTCTCGAGTATATCGAATGTGCGATAGTGGGGAAATCGCAATTTCTTTTTAAGGTCAGTTATGCTGATGATCAAAAGGCATATCGTGTCGATCTTCCTGACCTACTCACGAAGACAGACTGGCAGATTATCAAGTCATTTTTAGATGCTCTGCTTGCTTATACAGGAACTGAGATTGAAGGGCTAGATGGTTTTGATTTTGAAGCTTATTTTCAAGCAAGTATTCAAGCCCATTTGGCAGACACTGGAGCGCGCTTTACGATTTGCCAAGGAATTTTTAATCCTGTTTTCTTTAGTCATGAGGATTTGAAAAGCTTTTTAGGGGAAGATGGTTTGGCACAGTTTGAAGCGCGTGTGCGTGCAGTTCAAGAGACCGATGCCTACTTTGCGAGAGTTTCCTTCTATCAGGATGGAGAAGGAAAAGTGCATGGCGTTTACCATCTAGCTCAAGGAGTCAAGACTGTTTTACCGAGAGAGCCATTTGTTCCTGTAGCCTATATGGAGCAATTGGTGGATAAGGAAGTCAAGTGGGAGATTGACTTGGTTCAAATCACAGGAGATGGCTCTAAACCAGAAAACTATGAAGCCATTGCCCGCTTGGACTATGCAAAATTCCTAGAGTCACTACCATCAGCATCTTACCACCAACTAGATGCCAATCAATTAGAAGTGCAACCCATCTTAGACAAAGATTTTAAAACATTAACACAAGAAGAGTAAAGCAGAAGCAGGTCAATTGACTTGCTTTTTTGGCATAGAAAAATCCTGCCATGAAAGACAGGATTGCTACTCAATGAAAATCAAAGAGCAAACTAGGAAGCTAGCCGCAGGCTGCTCAAAACACTGTTTTGAGGTTGTAGATAAGACTGACAAAGTCAGGAACATATATCTACGGTAAGGCGAAGCTGACGTGGTTTGAAGAGATTTTCGAAGAGTATGAAGTTTAAAGAAGGGCCAAGATACGAAGATAATCTCCAATCAGTGCCACTTCAGCTACAAAGAAGAGGAGGATGATCACTCCGTTCACAAGGACAGACAAGAATAACTGATAGAAGGAGTCGGTTTCACTTGCTTGACTTGGTCTTGTAATAATATGGAGATTAGCAAGCAGAATGATTCCAATGCTAATCACACACAAAAGGGCTGTAAATCGTAGGCTGTCAAAGAAGGCAAAGAAACTAGCAGTAGCAGTGAGGAAGATTGGAATTGCCAAGAGTTGACTATATTGTTGGAGAACCTTTTCTAGCGTCCAGTCCTTTTCTTGGTAGATAAATCGTCTCACAACGAAACTACCCAAGAGGAATGAAAAGAAGAAGAGTGTGGTTGCTACTAGGATAGAGATGATTGAAAAGAGAGTTAAAGGAGCTAGTTGTTCAGGGAAGTGGCTGTTTATGGTTGCTATATGTCCATAGTAGGCTTGTTTGATGTGATAGATACTAAAGAAAAAGGAAGATGCAGAAAACAGAATGAGCAAGAGAAAGGCTGTGTAGCTGTGTGTGCTACTTGTTTCAAGCTTGCTTGTAGGAGATTTGATGGCTTCCACTAGCCAAGACCAAAAATCAAGCACTTGCTCTTTCCATTTATCCGTAGATTTTGGAGCTTGGTCGGGGATATAAGGACTTTCTAAGGATTTTCTGAGAAGAAGGGACTCTTTCGTAGTTGTTTTTTGCTGCGGAAGTGCTTCTTGGCTGTCTTCAGCTATAGTGACTTTTTCGGTTTCACTAGGAAGGTCTGACTCTTCTTCAGTAGAATGGGATGCCTTCTTTTCTTCTATTTCTGTTCTCGCTTCACCGTCTTCAGGCGTTTCAATTTTCTCTTCTTGCTGGCTTTCCAATTCGACTTCAGCTTGAGAAACTTCCTTCTCTAACTGAGTATTTTTTTCAATTGGCGTATCGAGATCGGCTATCGTTTCTTCAGCCTTGTCTGCAACATCTTGGAGTTGTTCATCAGGCTTGTTCTTGCTTGTTGTTTTTACAAAATCATTACTTTCAAACCATTCTTGTTTCATGGTAGAACCTCCTTTTTAGTGGGTTATGTGTCATAGTGGTCGATATAAATAGGTTTATTAAGGTCTGTTAGCTGTAGTTTCAAGACTAATATAATCATCAGCCTTAGCGATGAGTTGACCTTTTGCATCAGTTTTTTCAGTTTTGTAAGGGTTGCTTAATTCGTTGGGGTGGCGTTGACTCTCATCTCTCGATAACTGATAAATAGGACCATGGTGACTCGAGAGGTCTAAGTTAATTTCTTGGCTTTCTTTTTGAGTTAGCATGATACTGAGCGCATTTTTAGAAGATAGTTCTACTTTACCATATACTTTAATATTTTCAGCGTGGAAGTGCTTCTCTGTTGACTCTAGCTGACTATCTGTAAGGTCTGTATCAAAGATATTGACGATATTAGGGGTTGTGAGTTTACTGTTTTTGATACGACTTCCTTCAATTCGGAGGAGATAGCCATTTGTATTGAGAGTTGCATTTTCAAGACTAGCATTTATGATGGTGGTTTGTCTGCGATTGGCTGAGATGTTGATTCCTTTTAGGCTTCTTCCTTTTGGAACTTGGAGAATAACTTCATCAAAACGACTAGAGTAGCTGCTTGCGATATGGAGAATCCCGCCAATTCCAGAAGAGAGAAACGGACTTTCAGACAGTTTCTTATCAGTGAGGCTTAGCGTTTTATCGTTTTGATTTGTGACAAGATCATGGTTAGCAGAAATAGATGGATGATAAGAAATGTGAATTTGATCATCGAAAGAGTCTGTGATGGTCAGCGCGTGTTGGTAGAGCGTAATCTCTAGGTTTTCGACTTCCTTGCCAAAGGTCAGTTCTTCCGTACGGCTATCATAGACAGGCTCTTTGGACATGGAAAGTAGGCTCTTGATTCCGTCAGATTGGATACCTACAAAAAGCAGGATAAAGCCGATAACGGTAGTCACCACACCAAAAATGAGAAATCCTTTTGTCAATTTACGCATGCTGGTCACCTCTCTTTCCTTTTTTAAGAACAAATTGCACCAGGCGAACAATGAGTAGGCCGAAGAAGCGGGCTACATAGGAAATACCTAGTAAGACTAGTGAAGAAGCACCGATAGCCAGTAAACCAGAACCAAAAATCAAGATAAAGGCTGATTTAGCTTGGGCGAGGACAGTGAAACTTTCAACTAAAAATAGGAATCCGCCAATGATACCAAGTATGGAAATCGCAAAGAAAGCTAGAATGACAGTCAAGGCTGCCACAAAGATTGCGAACAGGGACACGAGGATGGCGATTCCCAGAGGAATACCGATGGGGGCTGCAAGGAGGGCTAACAAGGCGATATGCAAAATTTGTCGGTTATTTTTTTGAGCGGGTGCCTCATTGATTTTTTTATCGAGAAGATTGGAGAGGACTTCGTGAGCTGCTTCCTTAGGAGTTCCCAAGCTAGCGATGAGTTCTTCTTCTCCCTCGACTCCAGCATCGTCAAAGAGTTCCCTGAAATAGTCCATGGCTTCAATTTGGTCAGTCTGAGGCAGTTTTTTGAGATAAAGTTCTAGCTGAGTCAGGTATTCAGTTCTTGTCATGGCGGATACTCCCTTCTATGATGCCATTGATGGTGTCTGTATAGAGTGTCCATTCATCTTTTAGGGTCAAGAGTTGCTCTATACCACCATTTGTCAAGGAGTAGTATTTGCGCATGCGACCTTGGAACTCTCTAGAATAGGTTGTCAGAAAGCTATTGCCTTCCAATTTTTTGAGAATGGGATAGAGTGTAGATTCTTTGATATTAGCGATCAGCTTAATGGTCTGGCTAATCTCATAACCATAAGAATCATCCTGCTCCAGTACAGCCAAGATGAGAAATTCAATCAAGGCAGAGGATGTTGGAAAGTACATGGGGAACCTCCTTTTCTAATGTGTAATATTTTTATATATAATTTTTCTATACATACATTGTACATCTAAAAGAAAGCCCTGTCAAGAGAAATGTGTAAAATTTTTATATATAAAAAACTCCTAGGAAAAACTAGAAGTTTAGAGGATTTTATCAGCTCTGTCCACAGTAAAGAGGGCTACAGTCATCAGGATATCCACCAGCAAGAGGGCAGCAACAGCTGGCACCCAAGAGTGGAAAAGGTCAAAACTGTAACCAAAGAGGGTTGGCCCAAAGGCTGCTAGGATATAGCCTCCTGTTTGAGATAGGCCGGACAATTGGGCTGTCTTTTCAGGAGCGCTTGTCTTGAGTGAAAAGTTGACCATGAGATAAGGGAAGAGGGCGCTGGTTGCGGTTCCGATGAGGAGATGGATGGCAAGCCAGTAAAAGAAATTACTAACAGGGAAAAAGAGCATGGAAATACCGACCACACCAGCTAGTGAGACCAGAGTGAGCATGAGCTGACGGTTGTGAGTTGACAAGCTGGTTGTCAGGCTTGGGATGGTCATTGAAAAAGGAATACTAATCAGAGAGAAGATAGAGGTCAGCAAGCCAGCTTCGTGACTGGATAGGCCTGCATGGATAGCCATGGTAGGTAACCAAGTCATAGCAGTGTAAAAGAGCAAGGATTGAAAACCTGCAAAGACAATAACTGCCCAGACCTGTTTATTACGCAAGACCTTTGTTTGACTTTTTTGTTTGGTTTGTGGAGCCAGTCTGTGATTATAGCGGTGATTTGGCAACCAGACCAAAAAAGTTGCTAGGCAGAGCAGGGTGAGGAGGATGATAAGGCATTTCCAAGAGCTGGCTTGTGTAATGGGCACGGCTAGATAGGAGGCCAGAGCCGTTGCAATCCCCATAGAGGTTACATATAAGGTGGTCAGAAAACCAATTTTCTTTGGTTGATTGGCTTGGATAAGACTAGGAAGCAGCACATTGATGACTGCGATACTTGCCCCAACCATCAAGGTTCCTAGATAGAGCAGGGGCAGATTGATTAGTCGAATGAGAGAACCGATGGTCAAGAAGAAAAGGCTGTAGGTGAAGAGATGCTCCAAGCCGATTTTCTGAGCCAGTCGGGTAGAAAAGAGCGAGAAGAGGGTAAACATAAGGAGAGGAAGGCTGGTCAAGACACCAAGCGAACTAACTTCTACTCCCAGGCCTTGCGAAATATCTCCCAAAATAATGGGTAAAACAGTAAAAGGAGTCCGCAAGGAAACACCAATCAGGATAATACCTGGAACAAAAAAGAGTGATTGCTTTTTCATAATAATACCTCTTCTAGCTGATTTTAATAACAGCTTATTTTAAGGTTTTTTGACTATAATGTCAAGTAAGGTTTCTGGCTTTCAAGATAAAAATGGGAAAGTCTTGAAAATTATGATAAAATAGTGGAAGGAAATCTATACATTGGAGAAAAACTGTGTCTGAAAAGCAAAAAATCAGCGTATTGATGTCGGTCTATATCAAGGAAAATCCGACATTTTTAAAGGATGCTATTGAGAGTGTTCAAAATCAGACCCTGAAACCGAGCGAATTGGTTCTGGTTGAGGATGGGCCTTTGACACCTGAGCTCTATCAGGTATTAGACCAGCTTGAAGTTGAGTCTGATATTCCAGTGAAACGCTATCCTCTTGAGCAGAATCAAGGTTTGGGTCTGGCTCTTCGACAGGGTGTTTTGCAGTGTCAGTATGATATTATTGCCCGTATGGATACGGATGATATAGCTGTTCCAGACCGTTTTGAGAAACAGCTTCAGCTAATGGAGAAGGACCACCTCGACCTATTAGGTGGCCATATTGCAGAGTTTATTGACAATCCTGATGAGATTGTTTCTTACCGTCGTGTTCCGACTCAACATGCAGAGATTGTAGCTTATCAAAGGATGAGAAGTGCCTTTAACCACATGACTGTCATGTTCAAGAAGGACATGGTTCTCAAGGCAGGCAACTATGAGGATGGCCTTTATATGGAGGATGACCTCCTCTGGCTCAATATGATTGCTGCAGGAGCCAAGACTGGAAATCTGGATCAAATCTTGTGTCAGGTTCGTGTCGGAGCAGGGATGTTTGAGCGTCGTGGGGGACTACGTTATCTCAAACTCTATCGTCAGGCTCGTCAGCGCATGCTGAAGAGAGGGCAAATTTCTTACCTGGAGTATGCCAAGAGTGTTGCCATTCAGATGGTTGTTGCTCTTTGTCCAGGATTTATCAGACAGTTTATTTTTATGAAACTGTTAAGAAAAAGCAATTAAAAGATTGTAGCAAATCGTAAACTAGAGAAAAAGTGTTATAATAACAATGTAATCATCCAGCTCTTTTAAGGAGGAGTAAATTTCTATGAATAAAAAACTCACAGATTATGTGATTGATCTGGTGGAAATTTTAAATAAACAACAAAAGCAGGTTTTCTGGGGAATATTTGATATTTTGAGTATGGTGGTTTCCATCATTGTATCTTATATTTTATTTTATGGGCTGATTAATCCAGCACCTGTTGACTACATTATCTATACGAGTTTAGCCTTCCTGTTTTATCAATTGATGATTGCATTTTGGGGCTTGAACGCGAGTATTAGTCGTTACAGCAAGATTACGGATTTCATGAAAATCTTTTTTGGTGTGACTGCGAGCAGCGTCTTGTCATATAGTATCTGCTATGCCTTCTTGCCACTCTTTTCAATCCGTTTCATCATTCTCTTTATCTTGTTGAGTACCTTCTTGATTTTATTGCCACGGATTACTTGGCAGTTAATCTACTCCAGACGCAAAAAAGGCAGTGGTGATGGAGAACACCGTCGGACCTTCTTGATTGGTGCTGGTGATGGTGGGGCCCTCTTTATGGATAGCTACCAACATCCAACCAGTGATTTGGAACTGGTCGGTATTTTGGATAAGGATTCTAAGAAAAAGGGCCAAAAACTTGGTGGGATTCCTGTTTTGGGTTCATATGATGAATTGCCTGAATTAGCTAAACGCCATCAAATCGAGCGTGTTATCGTTGCGATTCCGTCGCTTGACCCGTCAGAATATGAACGTATCTTGCAGATGTGTAATAAGCTGGGTGTAAAATGTTACAAGATGCCTAAGGTTGAAACTGTTGTTCAAGGACTTCACCAAGCAGCTACTGGCTTCCAAAAAATTGATATTACGGACCTTTTAGGTCGTCAGGAAATTCGTCTTGACGAATCGCGTCTGGGCGCAGAACTGACAGGTAAGACCATCTTAGTCACAGGGGCTGGTGGTTCAATTGGTTCTGAAATCTGTCGCCAAGTTAGTCGCTTCAATCCTGAACGCATTGTCTTGCTCGGTCATGGGGAAAATTCAATCTACCTTGTGTATCATGAATTGATTCGTACATTCCAAGGGATTGATTATGTACCTGTGATTGCAGATATTCAAGACTATGACCGTCTGTTGCAAGTCTTTGAGCAGTACAAGCCAGCTATTGTTTATCATGCGGCGGCCCACAAGCACGTTCCTATGATGGAGCGCAATCCAAAAGAAGCCTTCAAAAACAATATACGTGGAACCTACAATGTTGCTAAGGCTGTTGATGAAGCCAAAGTACCTAAGATGGTTATGATTTCGACAGATAAGGCGGTTAATCCACCAAATGTTATGGGAGCAACCAAGCGCGTGGCGGAGTTGATTGTCACTGGCTTTAACCAACGTAGCCAATCGACCTACTGTGCAGTTCGTTTTGGAAATGTTCTTGGTAGCCGTGGTAGTGTGATTCCAGTCTTTGAACGTCAGATTGCTGAAGGTGGGCCTGTAACGGTGACAGATTTCCGCATGACCCGTTACTTTATGACCATTCCAGAAGCTAGCCGTCTGGTTATCCATGCTGGTGCTTACGCCAAGGATGGAGAAGTCTTTATCCTTGATATGGGCAAACCAGTCAAGATTTATGACTTGGCTAAGAAAATGGTCCTTCTAAGTGGACACACCGAAAGCGAAATTCCAATCGTTGAAGTTGGAATCCGCCCAGGCGAAAAACTTTACGAAGAACTCTTGGTATCAACCGAACTTGTTGATAACCAAGTTATGGATAAGATTTTCGTTGGTAAGGTTAATGTCATGCCTCTAGAAGCCATCGATCAAAAGATTGAAGAGTTCCGAACTCTCAGAGGAGATGAGTTGAAACAAGCCATTATCGCCTTTGCCAATCAAACAACCCACGTTGAATAAAAAAGAAAAACGCATATTATCAAGTTGTTCATAAGAACCTTGGTAATATGCGTTTTGTTATGTATAGATTACCTCATTTTCTTCTGAAATGGGGTTGTCGCTCAGTCTATGTTATTGAAAATACTCCAAAACTTCTATGGGTTTGTGAGCGATATAATCAGGCTGATAGTTTAGCAAGTCTGCTTGCTCTCCAAATCCCCAAGTGACGGCCAATTTCTGAATGCCTGTTTCTTGAGCTCCCAGCATATCAAACTTGGTATCTCCGATGATGATGGCTTGTTCCGGTGCTAGTTGATGTGTCTGCAAGGCTTGGCGAATGACATCTGCCTTATGGGGTGCTTCAGGGCTGGAACCATAAATGCCATCAAAGAAATGATAGATTCCCAAGTTTTTAGTCATGTCTTGAGCGGTTGGAGTATTCTTTGTAGTGGTGATATAAAGAGGGTAATTGCTCGATAACTTCTCAAGCAAGTCTATAATCTGAGGAAAGAGTTGAGCTTCATGGATGCCCTTTGCCTTGTAGTAAGAACGGTATATCTGGACAGCCTCGGGGATTTGTTCTTTGGGCAGGCAGGTCGCAAAACTACTTTCGAGGGGCGGTCCCATAAAACCACGAATAGTTTTGGCATCAGGGCTAGGGGCCCCCAGCTCTTTAAAGGTATAGGTAAAGGCATTGTGAATCCCGATAGAACTATCAACGAGGGTTCCATCCAGGTCGAAAAAGATAGCTGAGATAGAGGTCATGATTTCTCCTATTTGATAAGCTTATTCTCCGAAAATTTCTTTTTGGAGGCGACGACCAGTAGGGGTGGCAGCGAGTCCACCCTCAGCTGTTTCACGAAAGGCAGTTGGCATGCTTGCTCCCACTTGGTACATGGCATCGATCACTTCATCCACAGGGATTTTAGATTCGATACCTGCTAGGGCCATGTCTGCTGCGATGAAGGCAAAGCTAGCTCCCATGGCATTGCGTTTGACACAGGGAACTTCGACCAAACCAGCAACAGGATCACAGATGAGGCCTAGCATATTTTTAATGACAAAGGCAATAGCTTGACTGGCTTGGTAAGGTGTCCCACCAGCAGCCAGAGTCAAGGCGGCGGCACTCATAGCAGAGGCAGAGCCGACTTCGGCCTGACAGCCACCCTCAGCACCTGAGATAGAAGCGTTGTTTGCGATGACTAGTCCAAAGGCACCAGCAGCAAAGAGGAAATCCAGCTGTTGCTCGTGGCTGAGGTCTAATTTTTCAATAGCAGCAGTGAGAACTGAGGGCAAACAGCCAGCACTTCCAGCGGTCGGAGTGGCACAAACCAAGCCCATTTTGGCATTGTGTTCATTGACTGCTATGGCATTTCGGGCAGCCGAGAGAATCGTGTAATCAGACAAGGTTTTTCCGTTTTTGATGTAGTGATCCAATTTGGCAGCATCTCCACCTGTCAGGCCACTACGAGATTTATTTTCATTGAGGCCGAGTTGGACAGAGGCTTTCATGACTTCCAGATTGCGTTCCATGAGAAGGAGGACTTCTTCACGTTCGCGACCGGTCAATTCAAACTCTGTTGTAATCATGAGTTCTGCGACATTTCCTTGAAAGTCCAGTTCTGCCTGCTCGACCAATTCTTTGATAGAATAAAACATGCTTCCTCCTATTTAAAGAAATTGACATTGTGGAGATGAGGGATTTTTCGAATTTCTTCGATGGCTTCATCACAGTTGCGACTGTCGACTTCGATAATCATAATGGCTTTTTCACCAGCTTTTTCACGAGTAACATTCATCTGGGCGATATTGATACCATAGCGTGAAAGGGCCTCTGTTACGAGGGCAATCATGCCTGGAATATCTTGATGAACGATAATGATAGTTGGTGTATTCATATTGAGAGAGACGGCAAAGCCATTGAGTTCGGTTACCTGAATATTTCCTCCACCGATAGAAATACCAGTCACACTGATGGTCTTGTGCGCATTTTTGACGGTAATTTTAGTGGTGTTTGGATGAGGAGCATTACTGTCTTTCTGAATGGTCCAGACAATCTTAATACCGCGCTTGTGGGCAATTTCTAGGCTATTTGGGATTTCAGGATCATCTGTATCCATGCCCAAAATACCTGCAACAAGGGCTAGGTCTGTCCCGTGACCACGATAGGTCTTGGCAAATGAGTTAAATAGTTGGAATTCGACTTCTGTCGGAGTATCATCAAAAATGGAAGAGACAATCTTCCCAATACGAACAGCACCAGCGGTATGGCTACTAGATGGGCCAATCATGACTGGTCCGATGATATCAAAGACAGATTGAAAGCGAAGTGATTTCATCAGTTTCCCCTTATAAAAATTCTTATCTCTATTATATCAAAGAATGAAGGTCTTGGCTTTAATTGTGGATGAAAACCTTTTTACACTACAAATAGCATAAAAATAGTATCTTTTATGACAAAAAACACATTATTTAGGGAAATAAAAAATAATTTTGTAATATTTCTACATAAAAGTGTCAAGAAACAGTAATATTTAAAAGGTATGATAGAAGTATAGAAAGAAGGAGAATTTTCAAATATGAAATCAACAACTAAAAAGATTAAAACAACTCTTGCAGGAGTAGCTGCCTTGTTTGCAGTATTTGCTCCATCATTTGTATCTGCTCAAGAATCATCAACTTACACTGTTAAAGAAGGTGATACACTTTCAGAAATCGCTGAAACTCATAACACAACTGTTGAGAAATTGGCAGAAAACAACCACATTGACAACATTCATTTGATTTATGTTGGTCAAGAGTTGGTTATCGATGGTCCTGTAGCTCCAGTAGCACCAGCTTCAACGACTTATGCAGCTCCAGCAGCTCAAGATGAGGCTGTTTCAGCTCCAGTGACAGAAACTACAGAAGTAGTGGAAGAAACTCCAGTAGCAAGCGAAGCAGTAGCAGAAGAAACAGTTGCTTCAACTGTAAGCGGATCTGAAGCAGAAGCCAAAGAATGGATCGCTCAAAAAGAATCAGGCGGTAGCTACACAGCTACAAACGGACGTTATATCGGACGTTACCAATTGACAGATTCATACTTGAACGGTGACTACTCAGCTGAAAACCAAGAACGTGTAGCAGATGCCTACGTTGCAGGACGTTACGGTTCATGGACAGCCGCTAAAAACTTCTGGCTTAACAACGGCTGGTATTAAGAAATAGGGAAGGAGCTTTGAATGGCTCTTTTTTTTATTACTTGACAGGTTATATATGTTGATTTATAATATAGGTAAAGCAGGAGTTATGTAAGCGTTAACAAATGCAGTGCCCTTAACTTTGTATTCAGCAAAGAATTATGATGTAGCTAGAAAAGAAAGAATTCTAGTTTGATACAATACTACCAGTCTTATTTAAAGTTGTTATGGAACTATTTTCAAAATAGATAGGCCTCTGTTTTAGGCGGAAAAGTTAATCAGGAGGTTAAGTGATGAACTACAATTTAAAATATCTTTTATCAGGAATATTTGTCCTAGTCTTTATAGGTTTCCTAGTCTGGATGCGTTATTTTAATCAGAGGAAGGAAGAAGAGCATTCGGATGTGTCTTTTGAAGCGAGGTTAGATAGTGAGGTCAAGGACTTATATAAACAACTAGGATTGGGTGAGGAGCCTCATTATTTCTTAGCCTATCGCTACCTACATCCTTGGTTTGATTTGGCGATTTTACCACCAACAGTTGAAATTTTCTTAACTAAAATAGCGTTGGTGATGGTAACTCCAGATGAACTACTGATAAGAAATATTGGGAATGGGATGACTTTCACAAGTGAGCATCATCGTGATTTGCGACAAGGCCTTATCCGCATTCCAAAATCAGAGATGAAAGAATTTGAGATTCGTAACTGGAAAAAATTTTTTGTATTTGGCGATTTTTTGACAATTAAAACAAGCCAACATAGCTATTATTTGCAGGTTAGAGATGATGGACTTCAAAAAGGAAGTCTTTCTACCAAACATTTCTCAGACTTGAAACGACAAGATTTTCTAGGATTATTGACAGATAAAAGGACATTCTGATAGACAATTGCCCTAGCGGCTTATTGTAAACTTTACAGATAAGCTGTAAATACTAGAATCCATTCAGAAAGGCAATTCCTATGAAAAATAAAATTTTAATCATTATTTATATTTTAGCCTCGCTAATCATCAATTTTCTAATCTTTTCACTTTTGCATATTGATTTTAAGTGGTGGACAACTCTGGCTATCAGTGCAGGATTTATTTACACCTACTTAAAATTTAGTAAAAAATAAAAAGAGGTTGCACTGATTAAAGAAAATTAGAATATATTAGAGGTAAACAGATAGTAGTAGGGGGATTAAGATTTCTATTGATGAGCCTGAATTTTCTTATAACGTTATCCAACAAACTGACCTATGAAACTTCAAAAATTTAAAAACCACAGGGTATTCCTTTCAACTTGATTGTATTCAAGATTGGAATTACAGTGTGGTTTTATTTAGAAGTTAGTTTTTTCTAAGCCCTTTTCTCTTTCCTTCCGTTGATAATAGGTCTCTACTTCTTTTTTGAGATGAGACAGCATAGAAGTTTCCTCGGTCAGCTCCAGAAGTGAGAAACCTTTTTGGATAAGTCTAGCGTCATCCCTACAAATCCCGATACGGGCATAGCAGATAGCAAGCCTATCGTAGTGCTTCTTTTTCTTGGCATCCTCTAGTAAAGTATAGCAGATTTGTTGACACATGTTTTTGTCTTGATGGTATAAGTAAATGGTGGACAGATTGAGTAGGATTGCCATTCGTAAGTCATATAAATGTTGGTAGTTTTTATAGACTTCTAGGCGTTGCAATATTTTTCCAGTGATGAGATGGAGGTGTTCGATGGGAAAGCTGAAAAGGATGGTATTGAGGATTTTTAGATCGCTTTCATACCATGTATCTTGTTTTTCAATTTTTTCCCAAAGATTTTTGATAGTCTGTTTCACTTGATCTGACAGTTCCCCAGTCCCATGTTGACGGAGATAAATAACAACTTCCAGCATATCCCTGATTTCTTCTATAGGTAGGTCGTGGTGGGTTTTGAGATAGTCTTGGCATTTTTGAAATAGTTTTTCGAGTTCACTAGTCCCTAGGGTTGAGCTCATATTGAGATAGGTTTGCATGATTTCTGTTCGTTGGCTCGGTTGATAGAGATGGCAGATATAGTCAAACTCTTCAAAACTCATATTGATTTGCCGAAGAAGAAACTCCATATTTTCATATTTGGGAGTTACCTTGCCGCTTTCAATCTTTGATAGGCTGGTTCTTGAGATGACATTTCCACAGACCTCTTCTTGGGTCAATTCTTTTGACTCGCGTATTTCTTTATATACTTTCCCGAAATCATAACGCATGGGCTTTCTCCTTTTTGTGAAAAAAGTTAATAAATAATAAAATCCAATTAAAAATATTGTATCATAGTAACAGGAATAGTAAAAAAGAAAACTAAAATAATGTGTGAAAAAAGTTAACTAATTTTAAAATAGAATAAAGAAGAGGTATACTATAGATACAAAATACAGATAGGAGGGAAAAAGTATGAATAAAAAAGTTTTTCGCTTTTTAGTTCTTCTTGCTTTCTTATTCAGCATTGCTACGGTTTTCCCATGGAACTGGCCGATATAATGCGCTAGTTGTAAAAATGAAAGGAAGGTGAGTCCAATGGACTACGATACTTGTTGATAAATTACTATAGCTGTTTTTACGGAACAGCTCTCAATAATAGGAGAAATAAATCATGAGAAAATTAGTTAAAATTGGTGTTGCATCTTTAATGGTATGTGGTATACTTGCTACTACAAATGCTTTAGCAGTATGGGTTGATGGTGGTCAATGGAACTATGGAGTAGGTTGGACAGGAACTTTTGGATATTCTGATTATTTACATTCTACTCGATCTCATACAGCAACTGTTAAGCATGGAGGTAGAATCTCTAAGGATCGTGAAGATCCCGAGGTTTGGGCTAAAGCTGCCCTTAATCAAATTCCACCAACAGGAATGGAATATTTCTATGGATTTTAAGTGAAATTCTCCCTCTTCTATTAGGAGAGGGAGAACTTTAGTGGAGGTACTTTTATGAAAAAAATCAGTCATCTTTGTATGTTTCTGCTGTTGCTGTGTACCACTTTTTTTGTTTTTAATGTAAACTACACACGTGAAGCGGTTCGGATTCAAGAAATGGGAAAGACTGTAGATTCTTTGGATTTGTATTTGAAAGATATTAACGAACCTGCAGCGTCTGTTCTTCGATTTTTTGAGGATGTATCAAAGGAGTACAAGGTCTCCATCATCAAAACAGACAGTGGTGATGAGGTAATCAAGTCTGGTGTTTTTGATAAAGATACCTTCCCCTACCAAGAGTTTGGGATTTCTTCTCTTGATTTTACCACAGATGGTGAAGGAGTCTACAGTAATAAAGAAATTTCTAATAAACTTGGTACGATTCCGACCTTTCTAAAAGCCAAGCCTATTCAGCTTATGACTTTTCAAACCTATATCAAGGATACATCTCGTAGTTTAAATGGTCGCTATACGATAACTTCTACACAAGAGATGGATAAGGATAGGATTGTACAGAGATGGAGCGATTTTTTCAAGATAGACCAGGCTACCTTGCTAGAGCCGACCTACAAAAGTGCAGTGGAAGTCATAAATCGAGATTTGCTTTTATCTGCCATTGTTTTTGTCTTGGCTATTTTGCTTCTTGTGTTAGTGACAGTGTATCAACCGATGATGGAGATGAAAAGAGTTGGGGTACAAAAATTACTTGGTTTTCAAGATAGGGCTGTTTTAGCTGATGTTGTAAAAGGCAACCTTTACCTCCTCCTAGGTGGGGCTCTTGTGATCAATCTAGGCGTGTTTTTCTTGCTTGATTATAAGCCAAAAGATTTGTTTCCTATGCTGTGGTTGTCTCATTTTTTGCTGTTGCAGCTTTATCTCTTTATCAGTTGGTTGACTTACCTCTTAATCCAAAAAATGACAATCAGCTCTCTGCTGAAAGGTTTTTCATCTTTCAAATTTGGTCTTATCTTCAATTATGTGATGAAAATAGGGACAACTATTTTACTGACGGCCTTACTGATTGGGGTGGGCAGAAGTTTAGAACAAGAAAACAAAGAACTTGCTTATCAGCAACAGTGGGTAAGTCAAGGTAATTACCTGACCTTAGAAACCTTCAAACTCAATGATAATCTGTGGCAAGAAGAGCTAGCAGGGTCAGGGAAATCTACAGATTATTTCTATCGATTTTATCAGGATTTGGTAGAAAAAACGCAGGCGGGCTATGTGCAGAGTAGCAGTCTTCCTGTAAAAAATTTTGTCCAATCAGAACAGATTCAGCAATATCAGTTAACAGATACGGTGGATGTTTACTATGCCAATCGCAATTTTCTAAAGAGCAAGGGATTCAAGCTACCAGATACCGGTATTAAAAAAGTTATTTTGATGCCAGCAAGTACGAAAGGTGAAGAAGATAAAAATCAGCTCTTGGGGAAGTTAATTGCCTTTCATTCGATGAAGTATGAAGAGCAGCAAAAACGAACGATAGAGGAGATGGATGTCGAGATTGCCTATTATGAAGGAGATTGGTCATTTTTCCCATATAGTGATAAGCGAAAGGAAAATCTCTCCAATCCAATTATTAGCTTGGTCAATGATTCTGATATGATGTGGGATGAGAAAGCCTCCCTGTCAACAACTGGCTTAAATAATCCGATTAAAATTGAAAATACGGTTCAACATCAAAAAGAGATTACAGAGTTAGTTGAGAAATTGTCAGATGGAAATTATTTAAAATTTTCATCTATTCAAGCCATTCAACAAGAGAAAGTGGATTCTTATAGAGATGCTGTTCGGAATTTTAACCTACTCTTTGCTTTGTTTGGTCTCCTTAGCATGATGATTTCCTACTTTTTACTCGTTACCACTTTCTTGTTGAAGCGCAGGGATATCATTACCAAGAAGTTTATGGGGTGGAAACTGGTCGATCGCTACCGCCCTCTCCTCGTTCTGCTCTTGCTGGGCTATAGTCTCCCTCTTCTAGTCTTGATTTTCTTTGCCCATGCGCTCTTGCCACTCCTACTTTTTGCAGGTTTTACATGTTTGGATATACTATTTGTGTTAGTCTTGGCTTCTAGGATGGAGAAAAGAAGTCTAGTAGAGTTATTGAAAGGGGGAATCTTATGATTGAGTTGAAAAATATTACCAAAACCATTGGGGGAAAAGTGATTTTGGATAACTTATCTCTCAGGATTGATCAGGGGGATTTGGTAGCCATTGTTGGCAAGAGTGGTAGTGGTAAGTCAACCTTGTTAAATTTATTAGGTTTGATAGATGGTGATTATAGTGGACGGTATGAGATTTTTGGTCAGACAAATCTAGCGGTCAATTCTGCTAAGTCGCAAACAATAATCCGTGAACATATCTCTTATCTATTTCAAAATTTTGCCCTGATTGATGATGAAACGGTCGAGTACAATCTCATGCTGGCGCTGAAATATGTGAAATTGTCTAAGAAAGACAAGCTCAAAAAGGTGGAAGAGATTTTAGAGAGAGTAGGTTTGTCAGCTACTTTGCATCAAAAGGTCTCCGAGTTGTCTGGTGGGGAGCAACAACGAATTGCAGTTGCTAGAGCCATCTTAAAACCCAGCCAGCTGATTTTAGCCGATGAACCGACAGGTTCGCTGGATCCTGAAAATAGAGATTTGGTCTTGAAGTTTCTCTTAGAGATGAATCGAGAAGGGAAAACAGTCATTATCGTGACCCACGATGCTTATGTAGCCCAACAATGTCATCGGATCATTGAATTGGGCGAGGGAAAATGAGTTCGTTCAGCTTCATTTGACTGACTGAATACTCATATTTCCAAAAGAGAAATACCATAAATACGCCTAGGAATGACATTTTTATGTAATTTTCCTAGGTTTTTCTGTTTTAAATTGAAAAAAAATACAATTTAGGCTTGACAAAGGATGAAGATAGGTGTATTATTTATACAAACAAAAGGAATAAACATAAAGGAGGCTTTGTTATGAATAAGATGAAGAAGGTGTTGATGGCGATGTTTGGTTTAGTGATGCTCCCCCTACTATTTGCTTGTAGTAACAATCAATCGGCTGGAATTGAAGCCATCAAGTCCAAAGGAAAATTGGTTATAGCCCTTAATCCAGATTTTGCTCCATTTGAATACCAAAAAGTGGTTGATGGGAAAAATCAGGTTGTGGGTTCAGATATCGAATTAGCCAAGGCTATCGCAACAGAACTAGGCGTCGAATTGGAACTATCACCTATGAGTTTTGACAATGTACTGGCTAGTGTTCAATCAGGAAAAGCTGATCTTGCCATATCAGGTGTTTCTAAGACAGATGAACGGAGCAAGGTGTTTGACTTTTCCATTCCCTACTATACTGCAAAAAATAAACTCATTGTCAAAAAATCTGACTTGGCCACTTATCAGTCTGTAAACGACTTGGCGCAGAAAAAGGTCGGAGCACAGAAAGGTTCGATTCAAGAGACGATGGCGAAAGATTTGCTACAAAATTCTTCCCTCGTATCTCTACCTAAAAATGGGAATTTAATCACAGATTTAAAATCAGGACAAGTGGATGCCGTCATCTTTGAAGAACCTGTTGCCAAGGGATTTGTGGAAAATAATCCTGATTTAGCAATCGCAGACCTCGATTTTGAAAAAGAGCAAGATGATTCCTACGCGGTCGCCATGAAAAAAGATAGCAAGGAATTGAAAGAGGCAGTCGATAAAACCATTCAAAAGTTGAAGGAGTCTGGGGAATTAGACAAACTCATTGAGGATGCCTTTAAAGCATCCATTGAAAAATAGAAAGAAGGAAAAGAATATGAGTAAAGAAAAAGTAATTTTGGCCTATTCTGGCGGTTTAGACACATCAGTTGCTATTACCTGGTTAAAGAAAGACTATGATGTTGTTGCAGTTTGTATGGATGTGGGTGAAGGGAAAGACTTAGATTTCATCCATGATAAGGCTCTCAAGGTTGGGGCAGTCGAGTCTTATGTCATTGATGTTAAGGACGAATTTGCTACAGATTATGTGCTAGTGGCTCTTCAGTCACATGCCTATTATGAACAAAAGTACCCCTTGGTATCTGCATTGAGCCGCCCTCTGATTTCTAAAAAATTGGTTGAAATAGCGCATCAGACAGGAGCGACTACAATTGCCCATGGTTGTACAGGTAAGGGGAATGACCAAGTGCGTTTTGAAGTATCGATTGCAGCCTTGGATCCCAATTTAAAAGTGATTGCGCCAGTTCGTGAATGGAAATGGTCTCGGGAGGAAGAAATTCATTATGCCAAGGAAAATGGGGTACCTGTTCCTGCTGACCTTGACAATCCCTACTCTGTTGACCAAAATCTTTGGGGACGTGCCAATGAGTGTGGTATTTTGGAAAATCCATGGAATCAGGCTCCAGAAGAAGCCTTTGGCATCACAACTTCTCCAGAGCAAGCTCCAGATACGCCAGAATACATTGAGATTGAGTTTAGTGAAGGTGTTCCAGTTTCCCTCAATGGAGAAGTGTTAAAATTGGCAGATTTGATTCAAAAACTCAATGAAATAGCTGGAAAGCATGGGGTCGGACGGATTGACCACGTGGAAAATCGTTTGGTTGGGATTAAATCAAGAGAAATCTATGAATGCCCAGGGGCGGTGACCCTGCTGACAGCTCATAAGGAAATTGAGGATTTGACGCTTGTGAGAGAAGTAGCTCATTTTAAACCAATCATAGAAAATGAATTATCAAATCTCATTTATAATGCTTTGTGGTTTAGTCCAGCTACACAAGCCTTGATTGCTTATATTAAAGAGACTCAAAAAGTTGTCAATGGGACTGCAAAAGTTAAACTCTATAAGGGAAGCGCTCAGGTCGTGGCTCGGAAATCACCAAATTCACTTTACGATGAAAATTTGGCGACGTATACTAGTGCAGATACCTTTGACCAAGATGCGGCTGTTGGCTTTATTAAGTTGTGGGGACTTCCAACCAAGGTTCATTCTGAGGTTCAAAAAAGTGCCAAATAGGGCGATTGGATAGAGAGGTGGATGTGATATGGCTAAGAATACAAAATTATGGGGTGGTCGATTTGAAGGTACTGTCGAAGACTGGGTAGAGCGCTTTGGTGCGAGTATATCTTTTGACCAGAAATTAGCTAAATTTGACGTGATTGGTTCTTTAGCCCACGTTCAGATGTTGGGTCAGACGGGCATTTTGAGTTTGAATGAGTCAGAAAAGATTCAAGCAGGCTTGAAAGAGCTTTTAGAAGAGCTAGAGGCAGGCCAACTTGACTTTGATATTGCAAACGAAGATATTCATATGAATATGGAAGTGTTGCTGACAGAAAAAATCGGTCCCCTTGCAGGGAAGTTACATACGGCTCGTTCTCGAAATGACCAAGTTGCGACAGATATGCACTTGTATCTCAAGGAGCAACTAGGTCATGTCCTAGATAAGCTGACTCATCTCAAGGGTGTTTTATTAGACTTGGCGGAAAATCATGTGGAGACGATCATGCCGGGCTATACCCATCTGCAACATGCCCAGCCTATTAGTTTTGCCCACCACCTGATGGCTTACTACAATATGTTTCAAAGAGACAGTGAACGTTTTGAATTTAACCAGCAGCATACAGACCTATGCCCTCTAGGTGCGGCAGCTTTGGCAGGAACGACTTTCCCCATTGATCGCCAATTATCTAGCGATTTGCTGGAGTTTAAGCAACCTTATACAAATTCTTTGGATGCTGTTAGTGACCGCGATTTTATCTTAGAATTTCTATCCAATGCCAGCATACTCATGATGCATATGAGCCGTTTTTGCGAAGAAATGATCAATTGGTGTAGTTTTGAGTACCAATTCATTACCTTGTCAGATACGTTTACAACAGGTTCCTCTATTATGCCCCAAAAGAAAAATCCAGATATGGCTGAGTTGATTCGAGGAAAGACTGGTAGAGTCTATGGGAATCTGTTTGGACTGTTGACAGTCATGAAGTCCTTGCCTTTAGCTTATAATAAGGATTTGCAAGAGGATAAGGAAGGAATGTTTGATACGGTCGAAACGATTTTAAATTCCCTCGATGTGTTGGCAGGTATGTTATCTAGTTTGCAGGTAAACAAGGAAAAAATGCAAGAGTCGACAGAGAAGGACTTTTCAAATGCAACTGAGTTAGCAGATTATTTGGCAGGGAAAGGTTTGCCATTTAGAGAAGCTCATGAGGTTGTAGGAAGATTAGTGCTAGACTCTATCAAGTCTGCTAAAAATATTCAAGATTGGACTTTGGAGGAATTACAAACCTATCATTCCCTCATTGCCGAGGATATTTATGTCTACTTGCAACCTAAAACTGCTGTTCAAAGACGAAATTCCTTGGGAGGTACAGGATTTGACCAAGTGAAATACCAGATTGCAGTTGCTAAGAAAGCGAATGAAGCTAGAAAGTGATAGATTGATAGGTTCAGAACAAGAGGTTGGTCGATTGACAACCTCTTTCTTGTCTTCTCTAACCAAGCGTGTTATAATGAATACTGCTCAAGCGACCTTCAATCGTTGAAGCACACACGACCTTCAATCGTGAATAAACGAATAGATGGGAGACTTACCATGAGTGATAACTCTAAAACACGTGTTGTCGTGGGGATGAGTGGTGGTGTCGATTCGTCGGTGACGGCTCTTCTTCTCAAGGAGCAGGGCTACGATGTGATCGGTATCTTCATGAAGAACTGGGATGACACAGATGAAAACGGAGTCTGTACGGCGACCGAAGATTATAAGGATGTGGCTGCGGTAGCAGACCAGATTGGCATTCCCTACTACTCTGTCAATTTTGAAAAAGAGTACTGGGACCGCGTTTTTGAGTATTTCCTAGCGGAATACCGTGCAGGACGCACGCCAAATCCAGATGTTATGTGCAACAAGGAAATCAAGTTCAAGGCCTTTTTGGACTATGCCATGACCTTGGGGGCAGACTATGTAGCGACTGGGCATTATGCCCGAGTGGCGCGTGATGAAGATGGTACTGTTCATATGCTTCGTGGCGTGGACAATGGCAAGGATCAGACTTATTTCCTCAGCCAACTGTCGCAAGAACAACTTCAAAAAACTATGTTCCCACTGGGACATTTGGAAAAGCCGGAAGTGCGAGAACTAGCAGAAAAAGCAGGCCTTGCGACTGCTAAGAAGAAAGACTCGACAGGGATTTGCTTTATCGGAGAAAAGAACTTTAAAAATTTCCTCAGCAACTACCTGCCAGCTCAGCCTGGTCGCATGATGACAGTGGATGGTCGCGATATGGGCGAGCATGCAGGCCTGATGTACTATACGATTGGTCAGCGTGGTGGCCTCGGTATCGGTGGGCAACACGGCGGTGACAATGCCCCTTGGTTCGTTGTCGGAAAAGACCTAAGCAAGAATATCCTCTATGTCGGTCAAGGTTTCTACCATGATTCGCTCATGTCAACCAGCCTAGAGGCTAGCCAAGTCCACTTTACTCGTGAGATGCCAGAGGAATTTACGCTAGAATGCACAGCAAAATTCCGCTACCGTCAACCTGACTCTAAGGTGACAGTGTATGTCAAAGGAGACAAGGCAGAGGTTATCTTTGTGGAACCGCAACGCGCTATTACACCAGGACAGGCAGTTGTCTTTTACGATGGCGAAGAATGTCTAGGTGGTGGCTTGATTGACAATGCTTATCGAGATGGACAAGTTTGTCAATACATTTAGATTGACAAATTTTCTCAATTTGCTACAATAATAAAAGCAATAGAAATGATGGTCAAAGCTCATGGATGTTGCAGGCTTTTTTGTCCTGCACTTCTTTGGAGTTTTGACTGTTTTTGTGTCGTTTAAGGGAAAGGACAAAAATGATTCAGCAAGACTTTCGGACAAAAGTAGGAAATACGGTTTTTGGCGTTCGGGCGACAGCTTTGATTCTTCAAAATCGCAAGCTTCTAGTTACCAAAGATAAGGGCAAATATTACACAATTGGAGGTGCGATTCAAGTCAATGAAAGTACGGAAGACGCGGTAGTCCGTGAAGTGAGGGAAGAACTGGGTGTCGAAGCTCAAGCTGGGCAGCTAGCTTTTGTGGTTGAAAATCGTTTTGAACAGGACGGTGTTTCCTATCACAATATCGAGTTTCATTATCTGGTGGATTTGCTTGAAGATGCCCCATTGACCATGCAGGAAGATGAGAAAAGGCAGCCCTGTGAGTGGATTGACATAGACAAGCTTGAGGGTATCAATCTAGTTCCAGCCTTTTTAAAAACAGCCCTGCCAGATTGGGACGGCCAACTAAGACACATTCATCTTGAGGAATAGGAGAGAAATATGACTTATAATTTTACTGAAGAATACGATATTATTGTAATCGGTGCGGGACATGCTGGTGTCGAGGCTTCCTTAGCTGCTAGCCGTATGGGCTGTAAGGTCCTGCTTGCGACTATCAACATTGAAATGCTGGCTTTCATGCCTTGTAATCCCTCTATCGGTGGTTCTGCCAAGGGAATTGTCGTGCGTGAAGTTGATGCCCTCGGTGGCGAGATGGCCAAAACCATTGACAAGACTTACATCCAGATGAAGATGCTCAACACAGGGAAGGGGCCAGCTGTCCGTGCCCTTCGTGCGCAGGCTGACAAGGAGCTTTACTCTAAGGAAATGCGCAAGACAGTTGAAAATCAAGAAAATCTGACCCTTCGTCAGACCATGATTGATGAGATTTTGGTTGAAGATGGTAAGGTTGTCGGTGTCCGTACAGCTACTCACCAAGAGTATGCTGCCAAGGCTGTTATTGTGACGACAGGGACTGCTCTCCGTGGAGAAATTATCATTGGAGACCTTAAGTATTCATCAGGTCCTAACCACAGCTTGGCTTCTATTAACCTTGCTGATAACCTTAAGGAATTAGGACTCGAAATTGGTCGTTTCAAGACAGGAACCCCTCCACGTGTCAAGGCTTCTTCTATCAACTACGATGTGACAGAGATTCAGCCAGGGGACGAAGCGCCAAATCACTTCTCTTATACTTCACGTGATGAGGATTATGTCAAAGATCAAGTGCCATGCTGGTTGACCTATACCAATGGTATCAGTCATGAGATTATCCAAAACAACCTCCATCGTGCACCTATGTTTACAGGTGTGGTCAAGGGAGTGGGGCCTCGTTACTGTCCGTCGATTGAAGACAAGATTGTGCGCTTTGCGGACAAGGAACGTCACCAACTCTTCCTTGAGCCAGAAGGGCGCAATACTGAGGAAGTCTATGTTCAAGGACTTTCAACCAGTCTGCCTGAGGATGTTCAGCGTGACTTGGTTCATTCTATCAAAGGTTTGGAAAATGCAGAGATGATGCGAACAGGTTATGCCATTGAGTATGATATGGTCTTGCCTCACCAGTTGCGTGCGACTTTGGAAACCAAGAAAATCTCAGGACTTTTCACTGCTGGTCAGACAAATGGAACGTCAGGTTACGAAGAGGCAGCAGGCCAAGGGATTATCGCGGGTATCAATGCGGCTCTGAAAGTCCAAGGCAAGCCTGAGTTGATTTTGAAGCGCAGTGACGGTTATATCGGGGTGATGATTGATGACTTGGTAACCAAGGGGACTATCGAACCTTATCGTCTTTTGACCAGTCGTGCTGAATACCGTCTCATTCTCCGTCATGACAATGCTGATATGCGTTTGACTGAGATGGGACGTGAGATTGGCCTTGTGGATGATGAACGCTGGGCTCGCTTTGAAATCAAGAAAAATCAATTTGACAATGAGATGAAGCGCCTAGACAGCATCAAACTCAAGCCAGTCAAGGAAACCAATGCTAAGGTTGAGGAGATGGGCTTCAAGCCGTTGACCGATGCAGTGACAGCCAAGGAATTCCTTCGCCGTCCAGAAGTTTCTTATCAAGATGTGGTGGCCTTTATCGGACCAGCTGCAGAGGACTTGGATGACAAGATTATCGAATTGATTGAAACAGAAATCAAGTACGAAGGCTATATTTCCAAAGCCATGGACCAGGTTGCCAAGATGAAACGCATGGAAGAAAAACGCATTCCAGCCAATATTGATTGGGATGATATTGATTCTATTGCGACGGAAGCCCGTCAGAAGTTCAAACTTATCAATCCAGAAACCATCGGCCAAGCCAGCCGTATTTCGGGAGTAAACCCAGCAGATATTTCTATTTTGATGGTGTATCTTGAAGGTAAAAATCGTAGTATTTCTAAAACTCTTCAAAAATCAAAATGATACGTCGTCGGCTTCTTACGAATGAGTTCAAAGCTTGGCTTTGATTCATCTCCAGCCTCTCATAGTTCTCCGAACTATGAGAGCTAACTCAAGTTATGCTTTCGCCTAGCCTTCTAGTCTGATTTCGATTTTTATTGAGTTTCAATCTCAAAAGAAAGTATAGAGAAAAACAGCTCCGAAGACGGGGCTGTTTTCTTGCTTTATTCTTCATCTGGTGTGAGGATCATTGGGATGATGATCGGTTCACGTTCTGTATTTTCATAAAGGAAGGGGCGAATAGCGTTGACAATGGCACCATTGACAGATTGAACACTAGCGTCCTTGTTTTTTAGTGCGATACGAATTGCATTGAAGAGGATACGCTGGCTTTGGCGAATCAGGTCACCAGACTCTCTCATGTAGACAAAGCCTCGGCTGAGGATGTCTGGACCAGACAGAATCATTTGAGACTTGAAGTCAACAGTTGCGACTGCCAGAACGACACCGTCTTCAGATAGATCGCGACGATCTTTGAGGACAGCTGCGCCGATTTCACCGATACGATTTCCATCGACATAGATATCTTGGGCGTTGAAATGGCCTGCGATACGAGCTGAGTCAGCAGTGAGGGCAAGCACATCACCATTGCTCATGATAAAGATATTGTCCTTTTCAACACCAGTATCCACCGCAAGTCCAGCATGGACTTTTTGCATGCGGTATTCACCGTGGACAGGCATGAAGTATTTTGGCTTAATCAAGCGGAGCATGAGTTTTTGCTCTTGCTGGCCACCGTGTCCAGATGTATGGATATTGTTAACCTTACCGTGGATAACTTCGACACCAGCTTCAGAAATGATGTTAATCAGCTTGTTGACGCTAGTCGTATTTCCAGGGATTGGACTTGAAGAGAAGATAACGGTATCGCCTGGTTGGAGTTGCACCTGACGGTGGGTTCCGTTGGCGATACGAGAGAGGGCTGCCATAGGCTCGCCTTGACTACCTGTACAGAGGATCAGAATTTCTCCTGCAGGGTAGTCTTTGATTTCATTTGGCTCGATAAAGGTTCCCTTAGGAGCTTTGATGTAGCCAAGCTCGATTCCGTTGACAATGGCCTTTTCCATCGAACGACCAAAGACAGCGATCTTGCGCCCAGTCTTAACAGCAGCTTCTGTTGCTTGCTGGAGACGGAAGATATTTGAGGCAAAGGATGCAAAGATGATACGTCCCTCTATGCCTTGGATAATCTTCATGATGGACTGGCCAACGACTTTTTCAGAGTTGGTAAAGGTTGGAATTTCTGCATTTGTCGAGTCAGACAGGAGACAGAGTACACCGTCTTCACCAAGAGCTGCCATACGGTGCAAGTCTGCTGGTTCACCAACTGGTGTTAAGTCAAACTTGAAGTCACCCGTACAGACAATTTTCCCTTGAGGAGTATGAATGACAATCCCCAAAGGTTCTGGAATAGAGTGAGTCGTTCTAAAGAAAGTTGCCTTGAGATTTTTAAAGGTCAACTCAGTATTGTGGTTGATTTCGTAAAGTTTGGCGTTGCGCAAGAGGCCGTGTTCTTCGAGTTTCCCACGGATCAAAGCCAAGGCAAGCGGCCCAGCGTAGATAGGGACATTTGCTTGCTTGAGTAGGAATGGAATCCCACCGATGTGGTCCTCGTGTCCGTGTGTGATTAAGACAGCCTTGACGCGGTCGATATTGTCTACGATGTAAGAGTAGTCAGGAATGACATAGTCGATACCCAGCAAGTCATCTTCTGGGAATTTAATCCCAGCATCGACGATGATAATCTCATCTTGGTATTCAATCCCGTATGTGTTTTTCCCGATTTCTCCCAGACCACCGATGGCAAAAACGCCGACTTCTTCAGGTTTAAGAGTATAGGCCATATTAGAACTCCGTGATTTCGAAGGCGCCAGTTTCTTTTTCGTAATCTAGCAATTTGTCAGACAAGAGTTCGATATACTCGATATTGTACTCTGGGCGATTTTCTTCGACAAGTTGGCGAGCAGCGATACGGCCCTCAAGTTCTGAGCTGGCATCGATGTCTAGGTAAAGTGCGCGTGTTGTTTCACGACGTGGGCTACGTTCTTTTGTTTCTTGATAAAAAACTTTGTAAATCATATAGTTCCTTTCTATTTTACAGGTCAGCTTATTCCAAACTTTTAGCATAGATTTGCTTGATTTCATTCCATTTTGTGTCTAGATTGACCTTGATTCGTTACAATTATTTCAATTATACCACAAAATGAAAAATTAGTAAAAGACGGAAACGAGAAAGTCACAGGACGATTTGTCGAGTAAACGCTTGCAAAAAAACAAAAATGTGTTATATTGATAATGGAAGTGAAATTTATTGCTTGTCATAATTCCATATAGTTTTTAAGTCAAGGAGGTTGCCCTATGTATAACTTATTTGCTTTTGCTATCGGAGCTCGCTTGGTAGCTTTTATTGTTTTTGTTGCTTGCGTTTATGCGGGGAATCTTCTATTTGCCAAACTGGAACAACGACAAACCAAGTTCTTGTGGAAAATTACCTTTGTGACTCTCTACTCGCTTTTTCTCCTCCTCGTAACCTATGTCGTTTGGTTTGTATTTTACTTTGGATTAAATGCTTAGATGCCCTGCTCATGCAGGGGCATTTTTGTTTGGGGATATAGAGATAGTAGATTTACTATACGAAAATTCCACCCCATCTATCCAGATGAGGCGGTTTTGCATTTTTCTAAAATGACATGACAATCGAATTTTCATAGCTTATTAGTTTTATGTTAATGATTCTTCTGTTCAAAAATAGAGTTGAAGCATAAAAATAAAACAATACAAACAGATAAATCAATTGGTAAAGGGATAGTAGTCATGTTTAAATCATTGAGAATGCTGAGCAAACTGTAAGATATGAAGAAGATAAAATTTATCCTTCTAAAAATGTGTTTTTTATCTAGCATGACTTACCAAACTTTTTACGGAGATCTTTCCCAATGGTATAAGCTGCCATAAATAAAGCGATACCAACACCTACACCAAAACCACCCTTGATTTCTTGCAATTCCTTATTAGAAATTTCACGATAGTTGTTCAAATCTTTCATCATATTAATCTCCTCCTAAAAAATAACCAGCTGCCAAACCAGAACCTATAAGTGCTGTTCCACCTGCAATAGCTTTCCAAGATACTGCTACTCCAAAGATAACCAAGGGAGCGAGACCGCCATCAATATCTGATAATTCATTTTCAGATAAGGATAAAAATTGATTGTCAAGAACGTTAAAATTTGTCATTGAACTTTCCTCCTTTTTTCTTGTTCACTTTTATATTCGTAAAAGAAAAGGAAAAGTGAACATTTTTTTAAATTATTTTTAGTTAAGTGAGGGCTTTTTGTTTGGGGGTAAAGAAAATTCCCATGTGCCATCTTTTGTAGTATAATAGTAAGCAGACAAAAAGATAGGAATGTGTTATGAAAGTATTAGCTTTTGATACGTCCAGCAAGGCTCTTTCTCTCGCTATTTTAGAGGACAAGCAGGTTCTTGCTGAGACTACTATTAACATCAAGAAAAATCACAGTATTACCCTCATGCCTGCCATCGATTTTTTGATGGCGAGTTTGGACTGGACTCCCAAGGACTTGGACCGAATCGTGGTGGCGGAAGGACCAGGTAGCTACACAGGCTTGCGAATTGCGGTCGCAACTGCCAAGACTTTGGCTCATACTCTGAACATTGAGTTGGTTGGTATGTCTAGCCTCTTGGCTCTGGTGCCCTACCAACAAGAAGGTCTCTTCGTTCCTTTGATGGATGCGCGTCGCAATAATGTGTACGCAGGATTTTATGAAAATGCTAAACCTGTCATGCCAGAAGCGCACCTTTCCTTTGAGAGAGTGATTGAGCTAATCAAGGGCGCTAGTCAGGTAACCTTTGTCGGAGAAGTTGGCCCCTTTGTGGAGCAGATTCAAGAACACTTGCCAAGGACTAATTTCAAAGAAACCTTGCCTAATGCAGCCAATCTAGCTCTCTGGGCCTGGGACAAGGAAGCAGACTCCTTGCATGATTTTGTGCCGAATTACCTCAAACGAGTCGAGGCTGAGGAAAACTGGCTCAAGAACCACACCGAGTCTGGCGAGTCTTACATTAAACGCCTATGATAGAAATTAAACGAATCCAACAGCAGCCTGACTTGGCTCAAGCCATCTATGCTGTTATGGCAGCTGTTTACTCGGTTAGCCCTTGGACGCTGGAACAAATCCAAGCAGACCTGTCCCAAGACCAGACTTGGTATGCTCTGGCTTATGATGGGGAAGAAGTGATTGGATTTTTAGCTGTTCAGGAGAATCTTTTTGAAGCAGAAGTATTGCAGATCGCTGTCAAAAAAGCCTATCAAGGTCAGGGGCTAGCCTCTGCCTTGTTTGCGACACTGCCGACAGACAAAGAGATTTTCCTCGAAGTCAGAAAGTCAAATCAACGAGCGCAAGCATTTTACAAGAAAGAAAAGATGGCGGTCATCGCTGAGCGAAATGCCTACTACCATGACCCAGTCGAGGACGCCATCATCATGAAGAGAGAAATAGATGAAGGATAGATATATTTTAGCATTTGAGACATCCTGTGATGAGACCAGTGTCGCCGTCTTGAAAAATGACGATGAGCTCTTGTCCAATGTCATTGCTAGTCAAATTGAGAGTCATAAACGTTTTGGGGGCGTAGTGCCTGAAGTAGCCAGTCGTCACCATGTCGAGGTCATTACAGCCTGTATCGAGGAGGCGCTAGCAGAAGCAGGGATTACGGAAGAGGATGTGACAGCTGTTGCGGTTACCTATGGACCAGGCTTGGTCGGAGCCTTGCTAGTTGGCTTGTCAGCTGCTAAGGCCTTTGCTTGGGCACATGGACTTCCGCTAATTCCCGTTAACCACATGGCTGGCCACCTCATGGCCGCTCAGAGTGTGGAGCCTTTGGAGTTTCCCTTGCTAGCCCTCTTGGTTAGCGGTGGACATACGGAGTTGGTCTATGTTTCCGAGGCTGGTGACTACAAGATTGTTGGAGAAACGCGAGATGACGCGGTTGGCGAGGCCTATGATAAGGTCGGCCGTGTCATGGGCTTGACCTATCCTGCTGGTCGTGAGATTGACGAGCTAGCTCATCAGGGACAGGATATTTATGATTTCCCTCGTGCCATGATCAAGGAAGATAATCTGGAGTTTTCATTCTCTGGTTTGAAGTCTGCCTTTATCAATCTTCACCACAATGCCGAGCAAAAGGGAGCGAGCTTGTCCACAGAGGATTTGTGTGCTTCCTTCCAAGCAGCTGTCTTGGATATTCTTATGGCAAAAACTAAGAAGGCTTTGGAGAAATACCCTGTTAAAACTCTAGTTGTGGCAGGTGGGGTAGCAGCCAATAAAGGCCTCAGAGAACGCCTAGCGGCCGAAATCACTGACGTCAAGGTTATCATTCCACCTCTGCGTCTTTGCGGAGACAATGCAGGAATGATTGCCTATGCCAGCGTCAGCGAGTGGAACAAAGAAAACTTCTCAGGCTTGGATCTCAATGCCAAACCAAGTCTCGCTTTTGATACTATAGAATAAAGAGTCAGCTTAAGGCTGGCTTTTTCACTGTTTAAAGTGTCAGAATATTTTGACAAAACTATAAAAATAATGATATAATATGCAAAAGCTAGGAGGTGGCAAGATGATTGAGAGAATGGAATTGGGAGAATTTTACAAGGAATTGCGCTTGGCTAGAAAGCTCAAACAGTCAGATGTGGCTTGTGCTGGACTAACAGCTTCTCAGCTATCCAAGTTCGAACTAGGGCAGTCTATGCTATCTGCAGATAAGTTGATCCTAGCCATCCAAGGGATCAATATGAATTTTGATGAGTTTGGTCATAAGCTCAATAACTATCAAGAATCTCCACAGATGCAGATTGGTAGGAGGGTTGTGGATCGCTTTGCCCACCAAGATATAGCTGGCTTAGAGCAACTGTTGGAGGAAGTCGAGCAAGGACAGATGGCAGAGAGCTATCGTTGTTTGAATGCCATTGTGATTAAAAATGCTATTCATTCCTTAAATAAGAGCTATCTGCTAACAGAGGAGGATAGGGAGTTTTTGACTACTTATCTCTATGCTATTGAGTCTTGGACCTGGTTTGAACTTTATCTTTTTTGCAATACTATGCCCTTCTTGAGCAATCAAGACCTAATCTTTTTATCAACCTCTTTGCTTGAAAAATCCAAGGAATTTAAAGAGTTGGTACATAATAGACTGTATATGAAGCAAGGACTCTTAAATATCTTATCAGAACTCATGGAGCGAAAACTTTTCTCATACATCCCAATCTTCGAAGCCGAGTTGGAGAGCATGTTGCGTCCGTACGATGTTTTTGAGAAAGTATCGTGGCAATTTTTAAAGAAAATGAGTGTCTTTCTTCAAACTAAAGGAAGCAATCAAAAAGAGATTGAACACTTTATCCAATCTCTGCAAGTATTAGAAAATCCACAATTAACAGCTCTATTCGAATTGCGTTTTCAGCAATACAAAGAACTTATCGATTGATTAGAAACGGGAAGACGATAACCCACTCCGAAATAAGCAGGAGTATCAGTTGGATTTTTCTTTTTTTCATCATTATATCCCTCCTTGTTAGTAGTAACTTTATTATACCAGGGAAATAATCAAATCCACCAAAATCGCAAATCTGAAATTTCTATAAGAAAAAATATCAAATATGCGATTTTCAAAAATAAGCCAATTTTCGTGTTATACTGTCCTTGTAAAGCACTTGAAGCAAATCCTAGGTCGCAGAAGTGGTTTACAAAGAAAAATAATTGGAGGAGAAACAATGTCTGCTGTACCATATTCATTTCAAGGGCATCGTTTAGGTGGCCGTTAGTTAAATAATAGCAATCTATAGGATAGAAAAGATAAACTTTGGATTAGATATAGTGGATTGAAATCAAGATAAACATATACGACAAAAATTCTAATTAATATATATTTTGCTGCAAATGCAACGGATATTATACAAAAAATCTTAAATCTTAATAATTGTGAAGAATGATGATATTCATAATGTTTAAAAGTTAATATCTGCATGCTATTAAGATTTTAACTGAATTTTAGAAGTCGATAAGTTTTTTGTATTTTAATTTATTATATGGATAGAAATTATAAATGAGTTGTATTCGTATTTATAATTTTGGAGTTTAGGAAAATATTTTCCAAACTCCTATTTGTTGTTTATCTTTTAATAGTTTTTGATTAGGAGGATCTAAATGAGAATAAAGAGAACTCTTCAACCGTATATATTTAAAGATAAAATAAAATTTGGTTTTGGTAATGCTTCTCTTGTAAGGGAGATTGATTTTAATGAAGAGAACATCAATTTAATAAAAAAATTAGATAATGACATTGATATAAAATTGTTGTCTAATGGAGAAAAACAAGTTGTTGAGTCGATGATATCTATGGGATTAGTGACTAGTAATCAATATGATAATTCCAAATATTCCCGAAATATTAATTTCTTTGAGTGGGTTGATTTGTCAGAAAATTTAGACCCTAGTAAGTATCAGGATAGATTATTAAATTCAACAGTTTTAATTGTTGGTGTAGGGGGTATTGGATCAACAACAGTCGAAATTTTAGCTCGTCTAGGTATAGGTAATTTCATATTAGTAGATTTTGACATTGTGGAAGAGTCAAATCTTACTAGACAAACATAACATCCTTTAAGAAATCTGATATTGGTAAGCTAAAAATAGACATAATAAAACAGCATATTCAAGAGATTTCTGATTCAAATGTGACAACTATTTATAGGAAGTTAGAGTGTCAGAATGACTTAGAAACTATTTTTAAAGATTATAATTTTGACATTGCTTTATGCTGTGCAGATACTCCTAGAATAGAGATAGACTACTGGTTTGATGATTTAGCTCATAAATATACGAGACCTATTATTGTTGGCTCATATGCATCTACGGTAATAAACTACCTACATATTATTCCGGGCAAAACTATTTCATTGAGGGAGTTTTATAGGGACTTTATGATAACAGATGATCATGTTTTGGATAGTAGAATACCGTATAGTGTTATTTCTCCAATATCATATATGGCTGCATCAATCATATCTTATAAAGTATTAGATACTTTAACAGGATTATTGAATTTAACGGATTATATTCAAATCGATTGCATGAATTTTGAGGTTTATAAGCATGATATTAAGAAAATTTAGCCAAAATTTTATAAATTTAATATTAGGTAGATCGTCTAGGAATATTGCAGATAGTTTTTACTTTATTGCTTTATCGATAGGGTTAGTAAGTGTATATCATATTGAGGCAGGACAGTTATCTCTATTTACTCTAATTGGTTTTATCCCAAATTTGCTTGCTGTTTTTTATGGAAGTTTTATAAATAAAATTCAGAGAGATAAAATTTGGCTAGTGATTTTCCAGATTCTCCAGTTTATTATAATTGTGATTACAATTCTGTGTTTAAGGTATCATTTTCGTGTTGTGTATATCTATGTATTGAATTTTTTGTTCGCATTATCAACTAATTTATTAAATACACTGCAGATGAAAATTGTTCCAGAAACTTTAAATAATGATGACATGCTAATAAAGAAATCGATAGATGTTCAATACTTGGCATCAAATGTGTTAGATATTATTAGTAATTTAACTGCATCTCTACTATTAGGGCTTCTATCTTATTTTGTTGTTTTTAATTTAAGTATTCCGTTTTTTGTGGCTGCTATTTATTTTATGATTAAAATCAGATTGCCCGGTTCCAAAAACAATACTAAAAGTGTTCGACCTGAAAAGGTAGATTTGGAAAGTAATTCTTCTTTCCAATTTTTGGAAACTGTTTCTGCTTTTCGAGAATCAAAATTTGCCTCTTTTATAGTAGTTACAGAGTCAATTTTAAGTGGGGGTACAGATCTACTTTTAACTTTAATGCCACTGTATCTTTTATCAGAAGGCATACCTATTCAATATTTGGGATTGGTACTAGGAGCTCAAAGATTTGCCGATTTGATAGGAGCAATTTTGGCTCCTAGAGTGGGAATTCCGTATAAAATGTTTTTCTTTATTGATTATACTGTATCTGGATTAGCACTCATGCTAGTATTTATTACTCCATTTCCGTTAATAAAGTTGTTGTTATTTTTTTTAGCATTTATTTTAATAGGTATATCAGGAAATATGTTTGAAAAAATGATTTACTCAGAGTATAGATACGACACTATGGGATTGATATATTCGACTAATTCAAGTTTATATGCTTTATTTGCCATTCTATTTTTGATTATTCCTCAATTTTATACAGATATAAAAATTTTGGGTATTTTAATAAATGGATTTACACTATCTATAGGAATTTATTTATTAGTTATTTGTAATTTTTTCAAAAAGAATGATACTAATTGTTAAAATTTATTTTATATGAATGTTGCATGATTATTTGAAAAGAACTTCTAAAAATTTTTAGAGGTGTCCATGAAAGAAACGAAATTTCACCTAGCAACTGGAAGTCTGTACAATATATTTCTAATTTGGAACACACTGTAAATGTTATGGTGGATGGTTGGGCTAAATATGGTCCTTGGCGTCCTAGATAAAATGAGGTAAACGATGGAAAAACAGAGTCAGTTACAAATTTTAATTCATTCCCTGTACAATAATAAAGAAATTAGCTTGACGGAAGAATTTAGGAAGCAATTGCTGGAAACAGCAAAACAGTTCTCTAGTACTAGTGAAGATTTGCTAGCTGTACGTCTCTCATTTGCCGTCTCTAAAGAATTATTGGGCTTTAAAGGTGAACCACCGACAGAGTTATTGGATTTGGCAAAATTTGTCCAAAAGAAAGAAGCTAAATATAAGCAGGGAGTAGTGTGGTCTGGTATTTTTAAAATATGATTCATTATAAAATACGGCATGAGCATCGCATAATGGATGAATCTGAATATGAGCAAGACTTGGATTTCAATGCCAAACCAAGTCTTGTTTTTGATACTATAGAATAAAATGGAGTCTGTCTGATTACAATCAGCAGACTTTTTTCTCTTTCCTGAATATGTTATAATAGTCCATGCTGTGGCTGGAGCCTTTTCAGCCCATTTATTAAGACAATATGAGGAGAAAGATGAAAGAAAAAGGATTTTGGGAGGGGGCGCAGGCAGCTATGCCAACGGCACTTGGTTATGTCAGTATCGGCCTGGCCTGTGGGATTATTGGTGCGCCCTATGTGACACCTGTGGAGATGGGCTTGATGAGCCTCTTTGTTTATGCTGGGAGTGCCCAGTTTGCCATGCTGGCACTGATTGCGGTTCAAGCTCCTGTGGCAGCTATTGCTATGACGGTTTTTTTGATCAATTTGCGTCTCTTTTTGTTGAGTTTGCATGCGTCGACCTATTTTCGTCATACTAGTCTCTGGCACAATATCGGTATGTCTAGTATCTTGACGGATGAGACTTATGGTGTTTTGATGGGCGAATTGGCCCATGCAGACAAGGTCAATCCTATGTGGATGCACGGGAACAATCTCAACAGTTATGTGGCTTGGTTTGTGGGAACAGTGGTCGGAACGGCTCTGGGTGGCCTGCTGCCAAATCCAGAAATCTTTGGTTTAGATTTTGCCCTAGTTGGGATGTTTATCGGCATTTTTGCTTCGCAATTCCAGATTATGCAAAGACGGATTCCTGTCCGCAATTTGCTCATTATCCTAGCAGTTGTTGCGGTGTCCTTCTTTTTACTCTTGACAGTGGTGTCTCAGTCGCTAGCTGTTCTCTTTGCGACGCTACTTGGTTGTACAATGGGGGTGGTTTTAGATGGTCAGTAAGTATCTTTTATTAGCAGTTATTTTCTCTGGCTTGGTGACGTGGATTCCCCGTATGATTCCCTTCATCTTAGTCAAGTATAAGGGTTTGCCTGCGATTGTTGAACGTTTTTTGAAGTTCTTGCCCGTTTCTATTATCTTTGCCTTGATTCTTTCAAGCGTAGTGACAGGCAAGGTTGGGAGCTTTCCTCAAATCAAATGGCTGGACTTCTTAGCCGTCTTTCCAACAGCTTGGGTAGCCTTTCGCTACCGCAATCTAGTCGGAACAGTTCTCTTTGGAGTGGTCTTAATTGCAGTCTTGCGTTTGGTCTTTTAATACTCTTCGAAAATCTCTTCAAACCACGTCAGCTTTACCTTGCCGTATATATGGTTACTGACTTCGTCAGTTCTATCCACAACCTCAAAACTGTGTTTTGAGCTGACTTCGTCAGTTCTATCTGCAACCTCAAAACAGTGTTTTGAGCAACCTACGGCTAGCTTTCTAGTTTGCTCTTTGATTTTCATTGAGTATAAATTAGCCATAAAGAAAACCTATCACAGAGATAGATATCATATAATGGCGTAAATGGTCTTTTTCTGTTAAGATTATAAGGTATTCTATTTTGGAGGAAATGACATGAAAAAAATCGTTAAATACTCATCTCTTGCTGCTCTAGGGCTTATTGCTGCAGGTGTTTTAGCAGCTTGCTCAGGTGGTGCTAAGAAAGAAGGAGAAGCAACTAGCAAGAAAGAAATCATCGTTGCAACCAATGGCTCGCCAAAACCATTTATCTATGAAGAAAATGGCGAATTGACTGGTTATGAAATTGAAGTGGTTCGCGCTATCTTTAAAGACTCTGACAAGTATGATGTCAAATTTGAAAAGACAGAATGGTCAGGTGTATTTGCTGGTCTTGACGCTGACCGTTACAATATGGCTGTCAACAATCTTAGCTACACTAAAGAACGTGCGGAGAAATACCTCTATGCCGCACCAATTGCCCAAAACCCTAATGTCCTTGTAGTGAAGAAAGATGACTCTAGCATCAAGTCTCTCGCTGATATCGGTGGAAAATCGACGGAAGTCGTTCAAGCCACTACATCAGCTAAGCAGTTAGAAGCATACAACGCTGAACACCCGGACAACCCAACTATCCTTAACTATACTAAGGCAGACTTCCAACAAATCATGGTACGTTTGAGCGATGGCCAATTTGACTATAAGATTTTTGATAAAATCGGTGTTGAAACAGTGATCAAGAACCAAGGTTTGGATAACTTGAAAGTTATCGAACTTCCAAGCGACCAACAACCGTACGTTTACCCACTTCTTGCTCAAGGTCAAGATGAGTTGAAATCATTTGTAGACAAACGCATTAAAGAACTTTACAAAGATGGCACTCTTGAAAAATTATCTAAACAATTCTTCGGAGACACTTACCTACCGGCAGAAGCTGATATTAAATAATTTCTTGAAATCATCCATTCTGAATAAGATGGGTGATTTCTCAGTTCTTAGGGATATAGTTTTAAACTATATATCTGATTATCTAATAACAATTTGTGCAATTGAACAAAGTATGAGATACTAGTACGGTATTATTTTTAAGGAGAAAGAATCATGAAAATTAAAAAATGGCTTGGCCTAGCAGCCCTTGCTACAGTCGCAGGTTTGGCTCTTGTCGCTTGTGGAAACTCAGAAAAGAAAGCAGACAATGCAACAACTATCAAAATCGCAACTGTTAACCGTAGCGGTTCTGAAGAGGCGCGTTGGGATAAGGTCCAAGAATTGGTTAAAAAAGACGGAATTACCTTGGAATTTACAGAGTTCACAGATTACTCACAACCAAACAAGGCAACTGCTGATGGCGAAGTAGACTTGAACGCTTTCCAACACTATAACTTCTTGAACAACTGGAACAAAGAAAACGGAAAAGACCTTGTAGCGATTGCAGATACTTACATCTCTCCAATTCGCCTTTACTCAGGTTTGAATGGAAGTGACAACAAGTACACTAAAGTAGAAGACATCCCAGCAAACGGAGAAATCGCTGTACCAAACGATGCTACAAACGAAAGCCGTGCGCTTTACTTGCTTCAATCAGCTGGCTTGATTAAATTGGATGTTTCTGGAACTGCTCTTGCAACAGTTGCCAACATCAAAGAAAATCCAAAGAACTTGAAAATCACTGAATTGGACGCTAGCCAAACAGCACGTTCATTGTCATCAGTTGATGCTGCTGTTGTAAACAATACCTTTGTTACAGAAGCAAAATTGGACTACAAGAAAGCACTTTTCAAAGAACAAGCTGATGAAAACTCAAAACAATGGTACAACATCATCGTTGCGAAAAAAGATTGGGAAACATCACCTAAGGCTGATGCTATCAAGAAAGTGATCGCAGCTTACCACACAGATGACGTGAAAAAAGTTATCGAAGAAACATCAGACGGTTTGGATCAACCAGTTTGGTAATAAGAAACAGGGAGGTGGGAGAGAAAATTCCACCTCTTGCTTTTGTATAGAGCATGGATTGTCAGGAAGAGTAGTTCATAGAAAGGTAGAGAGAATATGGTTTTTCCTAGCGAACAAGAACAGATAGAAAAATTTGAAAAGGATCATGTAGCCCAGCATTATTTTGAGGTTTTGCGTACCTTGATTTCTAAGAAATCAGTCTTTGCCCAGCAGGTTGGGCTCAAGGAAGTCGCAAACTACCTGGGTGAGATTTTCAAGCGTGTGGGGGCTGAAGTGGAGATTGATGAGACTTATACGGCGCCTTTTGTCATGGCACATTTCAAGAGTTCGCGTCCAGATGCCAAGACCTTGATTTTCTATAACCACTATGACACTGTGCCAGCGGACGGAGATCAAGTGTGGACAGAGGATCCCTTTACGCTTTCGGTGCGCAATGGTTTCATGTATGGGCGTGGGGTTGACGATGATAAGGGTCATATCACAGCTCGTTTGAGTGCTTTGAGAAAATATATGCAGAACCATGATGACCTGCCTGTCAATATCAGTTTTATCATGGAGGGAGCGGAGGAATCGGCTTCAACAGACCTAGATAAGTATTTGGAAAAGCATGCGGACAAACTTCGTGGGGCGGATTTGTTGGTCTGGGAACAAGGAACCAAAAATGCCTTGGAACAGCTGGAAATTTCTGGTGGAAATAAGGGGATTGTGACCTTTGATGCCAAGGTAAAAAGTGCGGATGTCGATATCCATTCTAGTTATGGTGGGGTTGTGGAATCAGCTCCTTGGTATCTCCTCCAAGCCTTACAGTCTCTTCGTGCTGCGGATGGCCGTATCTTGGTTGAAGGTTTGTACGAAGAAGTACAAGAGCCAAATGAACGAGAATTGGCCTTGGTGGACACTTACGCTCAACGAAATCCAGGGGAAATCAGCCAGATTTATGGTTTGGAATTGCCTCTCTTACAAGAGGATCGAGCAGCCTTTCTAAAACGATTCTTTTTCGAGCCAGCTCTTAATATCGAAGGGATCCAGTCAGGTTATCAAGGACAAGGAGTCAAAACGATTTTGCCTGCAGAAGCCAGCGCTAAGCTAGAGGTTCGTCTGGTTCCGGGCCTAGAACCGCATGATGTTCTGGAAAAAATTCGGAAACAGCTAGACAAAAATGGCTTTGATAAGGTAGAATTATACTATACCTTGGGAGAGACGAGTTATCGAAGCGATATGAGCGCACCAGCCATTCTCAATGTAATCGAGTTGGCCAAGAAATTCTATCCACAGGGCGTTTCAGTCTTGCCGACGACAGCTGGGACAGGGCCTATGCATACGGTCTTTGATGCCCTAGAGGTGCCAATGGTGGCCTTCGGTCTAGGAAATGCCAACAGCCGAGACCACGGTGGAGATGAAAATGTGCGAATCGCCGATTATTACACCCATATTGAATTAGTAGAGGAGCTGATTAGAAGCTATGAGTAGAGATATTATCAAGTTAGATCAGATCGATGTGACTTTTCATCAAAAGAAGAGAACCATCACAGCGGTCAAGGATGTGACCATTCACATCCAAGAAGGGGATATCTACGGAATCGTTGGATATTCTGGAGCAGGGAAATCAACCCTCGTACGGGTGATTAACCTCTTGCAAAAGCCATCTGCAGGGAAAATTACCATTGATGACGATGTGATTTTTGATGGCAAGGTCACCTTGACGGCAGAGCAGTTGCGTCGTAAACGTCAGGATATCGGAATGATTTTCCAGCATTTTAACCTCATGAGCCAAAAGACAGCAGAGGAGAATGTAGCCTTTGCCCTCAAACACTCTGGACTCAGCAAGGAAGAAAAGAAGGCTAAAGTTGCTAAGTTGCTGGACTTGGTCGGCTTGACAGACCGTGCTGAAAACTACCCTTCACAACTATCTGGAGGGCAAAAACAGCGTGTGGCCATTGCGCGTGCCTTGGCAAATGATCCAAAAATCTTGATTTCAGACGAGTCAACTTCTGCCCTTGACCCTAAGACAACCAAGCAGATTTTGGCCTTGTTGCAAGATTTGAACCAAAAATTAGGCTTGACAGTTATCTTGATTACGCATGAAATGCAGATTGTCAAAGACATTGCCAACCGTGTAGCAGTTATGCAGGACGGACATTTGATTGAAGAGGGTAGTGTCCTTGAAATCTTCTCAGACCCTAAACAACCTTTGACTCAAGACTTTATCTCAACAGCCACAGGTATTGACGAAGCCATGGTCAAAATCGAGAAGCAAGAAATCGTGGAATACTTGTCTGAAAATAGCATTTTGGTACAGCTCAAGTATGCAGGTGCTTCAACAGACGAGCCACTTTTGAATGAATTGTATAAGCATTACCAAGTAACGGCTAATATCCTCTATGGAAATATCGAAATTCTCGATGGTACTCCTGTTGGAGAATTAGTTGTGGTCTTGTCAGGTGAAAAAGCAGCGTTGGCAGGTGCCCAAGAAGCCATTCGTCAAGCAGGCGTACAGCTAAAAGTATTGAAGGGAGGACAGTAAGATGGAATCATTGATTCAAACCTATTTGCCAAATGTCTATAAAATGGGCTGGGCTGGTCAAGCAGGCTGGGGAACAGCTATTTACCTAACCCTCTATATGACAGTTCTTTCCTTCATCATCGGAGGGCTCTTGGGACTGGTTGCAGGGCTTTTCCTTGTCTTGACAGCTCCAGGTGGGGTCTTGGAAAATAAAGTTGTTTTCTGGATTTTGGATAAAATCACCTCTATTTTCCGTGCGGTTCCATTTATCATTCTCTTGGCAGTCTTGTCACCCTTCTCTCATCTAATCGTAGGAACAAGCATTGGTCCAAATGCAGCTATCGTACCCCTATCTTTTGCAGTCTTTGCCTTCTTTGCCCGTCAGGTGCAGGTTGTCTTGGCTGAACTGGATGGCGGTGTCATTGAGGCGGCTCAAGCTAGCGGAGCGACTTTTTGGGACATCGTGGGCGTTTACCTATCAGAAGGTCTTCCAGATTTGATCCGTGTGACGACTGTGACCTTGATTTCCCTTGTTGGGGAAACAGCTATGGCGGGTGCGGTTGGAGCTGGTGGTATCGGTAACGTAGCCATCGCTTATGGATTTAACCGCTACAATCACGATGTGACCATCTTGGCAACCATCATTATCATTTTGATTATCTTTGCAATCCAATTCTTGGGAGACTTCTTGACTAAGAAATTGAGCCATAAATAAAGAGATTTGGGCAATCTGTACATCATTCATAGGAGTTGTCGTTATAGTCAAGACTTAAAATTCTCTGTACTGGTTGCTATCAACTGTTACTTTTATGAGTTAGAGAGTTAAGAATTGTGGGGAGTCAATATGCAAAATCTGGGAGAAGTTTTTAAAGAATTGAGAAAGAGTCGGAATGTATCTCTACAGGAGGCGACGGGAGGAGAGTTTACTTATTCCATGCTGAGCAAATTTGAGCGTGGAGAAGCAGATTTATCCTCTATGAAATTGATTACTGCCTTAGATAACATACACTCTGATTTGAATGAATTTATGTACTTGGTACGTGGTTTTTCTCAGAAAAAGGTTTTGGCTTTTCAAGAAAATCTTTGGGATTTATATGACAGAGAAGGGATTGATTCTCTACACTCCTTGTATGAAGAGACGACTCAAAAGTATAGATCAAGTGGTGAAACAAGCTATCTTTTACAAATGATTCGTATCAAAAGTCTTCTTGTGTTTTTTGATTCAGAAATAAGAGCAACGGATGAAGAACTGACTTTTCTCTATGACTATTTTTTTACTATTGACATCTGGGGAAATTATGAATTGGAACTATTTTCAACGATTTCTACTTTGTTTCCTCTGCCCCTCTATTTTAAATATTCTAGGGAGATGTTACAAAAGACGGATTTATTAGGCTCTTTACCTAGTAACAAAGCTGGTATTGATACCATTTTGATGAATGGACTCTTTAAAGCGATAGAGGAAAAGGATAAATTAAAAGCAGATTATTTTATCTTTCAGATTGAAAAACGAGAATTGCCAGAATCTCAAGCTTATCTTAAAATCATTTATATGATTGCTAAAGGGTATTATGATACTATTTTTAATGTAAAAAATAAGGGTCTTGAAAAAATCCAGAGAGGCATTACAATCTTACAAGATTTAGAGTATGTAGGTGGTGCAAGATACTATGAAAATTATTTTGCAAATCAGCTCTCAAATAAAGATTTGTAATATATTCTCGTTACATCTATTGATGCAAAATAAATAGGCTTGTAGATGGATTGATAATTAGCAGTTTCTAGGCGCTAGAGTTTCTATTGTCAGAAAAAATATATTACAAAAAAGTGGGGAGTCCCGCTTTTTTTGTTAGACTGGTTTCAATAGAATACTCTTTGAAATATGGAGAAAGCCCTGTTATGAAACTATTCTTAAAACATCATTTATTTAGGATACTGACCTTATCGAGGTTTTTAAGCTCAAGTGGAGCTTATATTTATAATCTGGTATTTATCGTTTATGCTGCGAGTCTACCCTTTAAAAATATAGCTGTATTTATGGCGAATATGATTACGATTTTACCTTTCCTATTTACTTTTTATGTTGGGATTAAGGCTGATCATACTCGGAATAAAGCAGGGACAATTATCTGGGTTGGTTGTGTGCAAAGCCTACTATTTCTTTTGATTGCTAGTGTGATTCATGATCAGAACTTCGTAACGTTTGCTGTTATCTGTATGGTTAATATCTGTTCAGATATTTTATCAGATTATACAGCAGGTCTTCGTATGCCGATTATCCAGCATAATATTTCTGAAGATAAGCTCTATGAAGCTTATTCCTTTACTCAGTTTGTCTCCTATTTATCAAATCTAGGAGGTCAAGCCTTAGGAGTGTGGCTACTCACAACCAGTAGTCAAAATTTTTCTTTTGTTGCAATTGTGAATGCTGGCTTCTTTTTACTATCTTCTCTCATTTTGTTCAAAAATAGAAGAGAATTGACGCATTTGTCTGTAAGTGTAGAGGATAAGTCGATTAGTTTACTTCAACAAGTTAAGGTAATCTATGCGGACATGGATGATATCTTTAGGCAGAGAGAAAGTAAATCTTTGTTTAAAATGATTCTTGTCATTTTAGTGATGAATACTTTGGGAGGAGCTGTTGGAGGTATTTATCACTTTTACTTATTAGACCATACTATCTATCATCTCAGCTATGCTCAAGCTCTATTTTTAATTGAATGTGTTAGTTTGGGAGGAGCTATTCTTGGTAGCCTAACCCCCAATGATTATTTTGGTAAATGGTCGTTTTCAAGTTTGCTATCGCTCAATGCAAGTCTGTTTGTCTTGCTTGCTACTGCTAATATTTTAGATTTTTCTCCTCTAGTAGGTGTTGTTTGCTTAGCCTTTGTCATGTATTTGATGTCGAAATCAATGCCTAAATTAGATACTCTGTTATTGTCTAATTTGAGCGCGGATGTATTAGCTAGAAGTAATAATCTCTTGAGTATGATTTTTTCCCTAACATTACCCTTGGGGATGTCTGTATTTTCCTTCTTAGCTTTACAAGATATCAGGCTTTGTTGGTGTGTGTTTTTGGTAGTGAGTGTGATAGGGTTGATTTTATCACTAGAAAAAAGAAGTTTTTCGGGTAAAAAATTTTAACCTAGGCAAATCAGGCTTACTAGAAGGTCTTCCAGATTTGATTCGCGTGACAACTGTGACCTTGATTTCCCTTGTTGGGGAAACGGCCATGGCCGGTGCGGTTGGAGCTGGTGGTATCGGTAACGTAGCCATCGCTTATGGATTTAACCGTTACAATCACGATGTGACCATCTTGGCAACTATCATTATCATTTTGATTATCTTTACAATCCAATTCTTGGGAGATTTCTTGACTAAGTCTTGAGCCATAAATAAAAAAGAGCCGCCTGGCTCTTTTTTAGTAATCAGATTTTCTGTGCCAATTTTTTACTCAAGGCTTGCCCAATCAAGGTACCAACTAGGGCTCCGATGACAATACTTGCGATAAATAGAAGGACGGTTCCAGGATTTAGCGCGACCATGATACGGTCGATATATTCTTGTGATTTTCCTCTTGCTAGAAGGGTAGCCATATAGGCTTGGGGCGCAATCCACATAAGCAAGATTGGTCCTGTTGTACTAAAGGCAAAAATAAGGAAAGAAAGGAAGTTCTTTGTTTGGTCCTTGTATTTTCCGAGGTTAGCTACTCCATCTGCTAGGAGGCCACAGATAATTCCAGGAAGGAAGGCACCAGCACCGTGTTTAGTTCCCAAGAAAAAGAGAGCAATAACAAGGCCGATAGTGGTAATGGCTCCAAAGCGCGGAACTTTTGCGACTAGGATCATATAGACGTTACCGCCGACAAGGGCAGTAAAGGCAGGCGCATAAAACATGTTTCCAGTTTGGTCAAAGAGATTGCCCAAAAGGACACCAATCCCCATGCAGAGGAAGTAAAGAACTGCAAAAAGCAGTGTAGTTAAGATAGATTTCTTCATGAATTGTCTCCTGATCATTTTTTCACAATTCTCATTTTACCATGGTTTGGTGGGATTGTAAATGGATAGTAGAAGTTTTTGAAAACGCTTGAAATATGATATAATGGTTTCATAGTTATTTTTAGGAGGGTATCATGGGGAGATTTTTAGACTTTGTCTTTAATCGTTTCTTTTTAGGGATGATTGCGACAGCCTTCTTTTGGCTATTAACTTTAGCAGGAGGGATTATCCTTGGTCTAGCGCCGGCTAGTGCCACCTTGATGAGCTTGTATGCAGAACATGGTTATAGCTTTCGGGAATACAGTTTGAAGGAGGCTTGGCCTCTTTATAAGCAAAATTTTGTCTCAAGCAACCTGATTTTCTATAGCTTTCTAGGAGTGGATTTAGTTTTGGTCTATGGCTTGTATCTCTTGGTTCAATTGCCTCATCAGACCATCGTTCATTTGATTGCGACCTTTTTTAATGTTCTAGTAGTTGCCCTGATCTTTTTGGCTTATACAGTATCTTTGAAATTACAAGTTTATTTTGACTTGTCTTATCGAAATAGTCTCAAACTATCCTTGATTGGCATCTTTATGAGTCTAGCAGCTGTGGCCAAGGTTCTCCTTGGAACCGTGCTACTTGTGGCAATTGGTTACTATATGCCTGCCCTGCTATTTTTTGTAGGAATTGGGATGTGGCATTTCTTTATCAGTGATATGTTGGAACCGGTCTATGAAAGTATTCATGAAAAATTGGCGACAAAGTAGGATGAAACAGTTTTGGCTACATACGCTTCTGCGAACCTACAGTTCAGTTATGATCATTATTATTGCGAGTTTTGCAATCTTACTCTCCTATGCTGACTGGGATTCACGGGAAAAGGAAGCCCAGAGAGTAGCCCAGCGTGTAACTGCTAGAACAGTGAGTGAAATTGAATATTACCATAGAGAGTCAACCCAAATAGCTCAGGCTTTAGTTGAAAATCAAGCTCGTATTGAGGGAATCTATAAATACTTTAGCCTTAGCATGCCAGACTATTTTTACTGGCAATTAGAGCGGAAAGCTTCGCCTTATGTATCGGTCTCTCTGCATGAAAATGTTGATGACCTCTATGTTCGAAATGATTTTGTAACTGGGGTGGCCATTGCTTTTCAAGATTACAAGGAAGTCTATGTTTCTACTAAAGACAAACGTAGTGGAGAAAAAATCAGGGCTGAGGATTTCAAACCAGCAGGAAATAGTTTTGCCATTCCGGTGTCAGATCCAGTGTCAGATCAAGACTTAGGAGTGATTTACATCTCCTTGGATCCTGCTGTTTTATACCATGCCATTGATAATACTAGAGGTCATACTCCGATGGCAGTAACAGTGACCTCACCTTTTGATACGGAGATTTTTCATATTGGTGAAACAGTTGATAAGGAGAGTGAAAATTGGCTAGTTGGCTTAACTTCTCATGGTTATCAGGTTCAGGTGGCAGTTCCCAAAAACTTTGTTTTACAAGGAACAGTGACTAGCTCTGCTTTGATTGTGAGCTTGAGCCTTCTCTTTATTGTCATTCTTTATCTGACGTTGAGGCAGACCTTTGCTAATTACCAAAAGCAGGTGGTGGATTTAGTAGAATCCATTCAAGTCATTGCTCAAGGCGAAGAGGGTCGTCGGATTGACATTTCCGAGAAAGATCAGGAATTACTCCTAATCGCGGAGACAACCAATGATATGTTGGATCGATTGGAAAAGAATATCCATGATATTTACCAGCTAGAACTCAGTCAAAAAGATGCCAATATGCGAGCCTTGCAGGCGCAAATCAATCCTCATTTTATGTATAATACGCTGGAGTTCTTGCGCATGTATGCAGTTATGCAGAGTCAAGATGAGTTAGCAGATATCATTTATGAATTCAGTAGTCTCTTGCGTAACAATATTTCTGACGAAAGAGAAACTCTTCTCAAACAGGAATTAGAATTTTGCCGTAAATATAGCTATCTCTGCATGGTTCGCTATCCCAAGTCCATTGCCTATGGTTTCAAGATAGAACCAGAGTTAGAGAATATGAAGATTCCTAAGTTTACCTTGCAACCGCTGGTAGAAAATTATTTCGCGCATGGTGTTGACCACAGACGGACAGATAATGTGATTAGCATCAAGGCGCTTAAACAGGATGGTTTTGTAGAAATTTTGGTGGTCGATAATGGCCGTGGAATGTCGGTTGAAAAACTGACAAGTATTAGAGAAAAATTAAGTCAGAGACATTTTGAACACCAAGCCAGTTACAGTGATCAAAAGCAGTCTATCGGGATTGTCAATGTCCATGAGCGTTTTGTGCTCTATTTTGGGGATCGATATGCTATTACTATAGATTCTGCAGAGCAAGCAGGTGTTCAGTATCGTATTACAATTCAAGATGAGTAGAAAGGGAGAAAATGTATAAAGTATTATTAGTAGATGATGAGTACATGGTGACAGAAGGTCTGAAACGTTTGATTCCCTTTGATAAGTGGGATATGGAGGTCGTCGCAACAGCCAGTCATGCCGATGAAGCCCTAGAATATGTTCAGGAAAATCCTGTCGATGTGGTCATTTCCGATGTCAATATGCCCGACAAAACAGGGCTTGATATGATTCGAGAGATGAAAGAAATCTTACCAGATGCTGCCTATATCCTGCTGTCAGGTTATCAGGAGTTTGATTATGTAAAAAGAGCTATGAACCTTAGTGTGGTGGACTATCTGGTTAAGCCTGTTGATAAGGTAGAGCTAGGAAATCTGCTGGAGAAGATTGCAGGTCAGCTCGGCGAGAGAGGTAAGAAAAGTCAGACCCTCAGTCAAGATTTAGACGATGCTGGATTTGTTAGTTATTTAGGTGGTAAGGAGAATTGGTGGATAGGTCTTTCAAAGGAAAAACAGGGCTCCTTCACTATTCCCTACTATGTCTTGGGTCAAGATTGGCAGATTTTCATTTCTGACCAACCCCTAGATGGTTTGGTCGTTACACCTTTTGAAGCTCCTTATCAAGAACACTTTGAACGCTGGAAGCTGAATGCTGAGAAAGCCCTCTTTTACGGCTCTGTAAATCTACAGCAGTCTCAGAGTCTCTTTGCCTACTACGAACCGATTTATAGGGTTATCATTCAGGGGAATCTCAATCAAATCGTGGAAGAATTGAACCTTTTGGAGAAGGTGGTTCTTGAAAATACACCGCGTGTTCCGATTACCAAACAGCTTTTTATCCAGTTTGTCATGGATGTCTTTCACTTGTTTGAACATCTCAAAGCTGATGATATGACGGACATTGTCAAAACCATTCATGCTATTCAATCCTTCGATGAATTGGTTTCTTATATCAAGGAAACTCTGACCAGCTTTTTCGGTCAATACCGTATGAATGAAAATGTGGTCAGTGTGCTGGAAGTCATTGGTCGTGATTACCAAAAGGAGCTGTCCCTCAAGGATATCAGTAAGGCCCTCTTTATCAATCCTGTCTATCTAGGACAGTTGATTAAGCGTGAAACCGATTCGACCTTTGCAGAGTTACTAAACAAACAACGTATTAAGGCTGCCCAGCAGCTCTTGCTTTCGACTAGTGATAGTATCGAAGATATTTGTTATGCTGTTGGTTACAGTAACCTTGGATATTTCTATAAAGTGTTCCGAAAATTGTGCGGAAAATCGCCAAAAGCCTACCGAAAACAGGTAGAAACGATACTATAAGATTTGTATTCCTTTACAAAAAGTGCTATAATATGAATAATATTATTAGGAGGTTCTATCATGAAAAAGAAACCGATTTATCTATGGGTCTTGTTAATCTTGTCTGCCCTTATTTCAGCAATGTCTCTGTTTGGAATGTTGAGTCCCTTACCTAGCAAAGAAGCTCTTCGTGCCGCTCAGAAACAAGTTGCAGGGGTCAGTGCTCAGCAATTAGAAGACCAGCTTAATTACAACTATGGAGTAGCAGAAGCGTATCATTCTATTTTTAATATGGCCTTGATTGTGCTATCTGCTATTTTAGTGGTCGTAGCGATTGTCTTCCTTATTCGTAAGAATTTGCAATATGCAAACTATACTTACGTTGGCTATGTTTTGTTAGCTATTATCGGTTCGATTTATGGCTATGTTGGTTTACAGGACGCTGTGCAGTTGGTTCAAGATGAGACCATGCGTTTGACAATGAGTATTGGTTCAAAAGCTGTCAGCATTTTCTATATCGTCATCAATATTCTCTTCCTAGCTCTTGTCTTCTATAAGATGTGGCGACAACAGAAAGCCTTGGCAGAAGAAGAGGAAGCAGAAAATCTTGCCTAAGTATTGACAAAAAAGAACTATCAAGATACAATCTTGGTAGTTCTTTTTCGATTAAAAATAAAATCATGGAGGTACATATGAAGACAATTTCTTTAGTTTATATTAGTTTGAGTGGCAACACTGAAAGTTTTGTGACGCGCTTGAAAGATTATCTCTTGTCCCAGTACGAGGGAATTGAGGTTCAAAAGATTCATATCAAGGATTTGGTCAAGGAAGGTAAAAATTTCTATGAGATGGACCATCCCTATGTCGCTTTTTTGCCGACCTATCTCGAAGGTGGGAATGGCGTTGATAACGGAGATGTCGAGATCTTGACGACACCCGTTGGGGATTTTATAGCCTATGGCGATAATGCTAGTAAGTGTTTTGGCGTAGTTGGTTCAGGAAATCGTAACTTTAATAACCAATACTGCCTGACAGCCAAGCAATACAGTCAACGTTTTGGCTTTCCTGTCTTGGCTGACTTTGAAATGCGAGGCATGCTGGAAGATATCAAACGTGTCGCAGCGATTATCGCAGATTTGTATGAGTTGGAAAAGGAAAATTAAAGTCAATATAAGAGGCGCTTGGGATTTTTCAACTGTTTTTTGAATATAAACAGTCTTTGAGAACGTAAAAAAGCATAAGTTCAGGTCTTCAAAACCTTGTTCTTATGCTTTTTATCATAGAAATATTTGCTGCATTTTCTCTTGAAATGAAACCTTATACTCAATGAAAATCAAAGAGCAAACTAGGAAACTAGCCGCAGGCTGTACTTGAGTACGGCAAGGCGACGTTGACGTGGTTTGAATTTGATTTGCGAAGAGTATTATCTTCATCTCGCGCTTGTCAGTTAAGCTGCTTTTCCGATTGCGAGTGCGTAGATAAAGAAGATGGCGAAGCCAAAGAGGAAAATCAATCCTGCAATGGCAAGGTGTTTGAGCCAAGAAGGAAGATTTTTGTTTTCACGCGTTACCAAGGCGTAGTTTAAAAGAGCGAAGAATGGTGTTGTCAGGAAAGAACCAATCATGGCAAAGCGGAGCATGGTTGAAACCTGACCAGCGAAGAACTTGATAATGATGATACCGATGATAGCAGTGATGGTCATCCAGATGTTCAAAGATTTACGATTGTCTTCTTTTTGACTGATTAGCAGTCGGAGAGATTCCTGATTGACGCGAGAATAGCCATCGATAACAGTTATAACTGTTCCAAAGATACACAGGAAGGCAATAAAGGTAATCAAGTAACGGGACCATTCGCCAAGAACAGAGGCATACATGCCCACGAATTGAGAGATGTATTTGGCTGAAGCGGCTTCAACTGCTTGCCCTGTAGGATATTGAATCAATGCTCCCAGTGCTACAAAGAACACAGCTAGGATAGCTGTTCCAATGTAACCAACGTTAAAGTCAAATAGAGCGTCCTCGGTGTTAAAGTTGACGGTCTTTTTCTTTTCAGCTGACCAAAGTGAATTGATAGCTGAAATTTCAATAGGAGCCGGCATCCATCCTAGGAGGGAGACGATGAAGGGCAGAGCTGCCATTTGCCAAGGTGTCTTCTCGACAAAATCAGAACTGTATTCTGGATGCTTGACCGCTGCGATGATAACTGCAAGAACAGTCGCAATGGTTAAGGCAGACATAATCCATTTGACCATACCATCTAAGAGTTTGTAGCCTCCGAAGAGTAGCATAGCCCAAATGATTGCAACGAGAATGAGAGACCACTGAGTGATGCTAAGACCGATCATTGGGAAGGCACTGGTGATGATAGCTGAGCACAGAATGGCGACACCAGCTGTGTTGACCATAGCCGAAAAGACATTGAGGATAAAGAAAATCCAGAGATAGAGTTTTCCTTTTTCGGCATAACCTTCAACCAAAGTCTTTCCAGTATCAGCGGTGTATTCAGCACCAAAACGGAAAAATGGATATTTAAAGACATTGGCTAAGATGACCAAGAGTAGTAGAGACCACCCGTAAGAACCACCAGCTTGAGTGGAAGATACAATGTGAGAACCGCCAACAGCGGCAGAAGCCATTAGGATTCCAGGCCCCATTGCTTTTAGTTTACTTGTCCAGGTTGATTGATTTAACGAAATAGCTTGCGACATGATAGATGCTCCTTTTTGAATTTTCAGAATAATCTGGATATGTAATCTATATTCTACAAAAAACTTTGGGAAAATGCAAGATGATTTTGAAAAAAGATAGAAAATTTACAAAGAAGATCTGAAAATAACTGCTATGATAGTAAGGTGTAGCAGGATAAAAAAACCGAGAAGTTTCTTTCTCGGATTTGCTTATTATGAGGTTCTTACTTTCTATGCTCCAAGAGTTGATTGATATGGTCCACTTTTTTTGATGCTCTTTTATAGGAAATAGCCCAAATGATGAGGTAAACAATCGCAAACTCGATAATGAGCTGGAGATAGAAGAACCAGTGGAAAGGAAACCAACCTGCTAGAGTTGCTAGTGGGACAAAGCCAGCCAGCATAAGGAAGAAATGAGTCAGAGTGGCACGAAGCATGCTCCAGTCACGGCTGAATAATCGCTTGCCAAAGTTGAAGAGAATACCAATGGCTGCCCAGATAAGAGTACAGTAGAGCAAGACCAGGGCACCGTGAACCTGATGTTGAGTCATCACTTGTCCGATGAGAGAGTCGGGACTTAACGGGGCGTAGGTATTTGGTGCATAAATGAGTGAAAAGATGATAGAGAGGATGAGGCCGATGAGGATACCAGCAGCTGCGTCGTGGAAGATTTGTTTTTTCATAGTTCTAATTTCTCCTTGATGGTTTTTAGGTAACGGCGTGAAGAGTAGGTGAAGCTTTCGTTTTTCAAGAAAATTTCTACCAGGCCGTTGGGGGTGAGCTTGAGATGAGAGATGGAATCGATATTGATGATTTCTGATTGGGAAATTTGGATAAAATTGGTTGGCAGGAGTTCAAGGACTTGATAGAGCCGTAAATCAATGTTGTAGGTCTGACTCGCCGTTTCTGCTAGAACCTTCCGATTCTCGATATAGAAGCGTTGTATCTTACCAATCTCAACGAGATAGACCTGATCATCGATTTTTCCTTTGATTTTTTCTTTTCGGTCAAGATTTTCTGCAAACTCGATGACTTTCTGGACTTTATCTGTGGGCTGAGGTGCTTGAACAATCAACTTTTCCTCTTCGTAAGTCTCACTAATCTGTAGTTCTACTTTCATAAATTTCTCTCCTTGTTTTTCATACAAAATTAATCTCACTTCTTGTACATCTTTATTAATACTCTTCAAAAATCAAATTCAAACCACGTCAGCGTCGTCTTGCCGTACTAAAGTACTGTCTGCGCCTAGCTTTCTAGTTTGCTCTTTGATTTTTATTGAGTATACCACTATTTTATGCCCCCTGGCAAGGGACTTTGTTTATGTGGAGGGATTTGGCTCCTATGTGGTGGAGCTTTTCTGTCCTTTCTGAAATATGGTATAATAGCACTAATCAATTTCTAGGAAAATAGATACGGAAAGGGGCCGAAAGATGTCTCATATTATTGAATTGCCAGAGGTGTTGGCAAACCAGATCGCGGCAGGAGAGGTCATTGAACGTCCTGCCAGTGTGGTCAAAGAGTTGGTAGAAAATGCCATTGATGCTGGCTCTAGCCAGATTATCATTGAGATTGAGGAAGCTGGTCTCAAGAAAATTCAAATCACAGATAATGGCCATGGAATTGCCCACGATGAGGTAGAGCTGGCTCTGCGTCGTCATGCGACCAGTAAGATAAAAAATCAGGCAGATCTCTTTCGAATTCGGACGCTTGGTTTTCGTGGTGAAGCCTTGCCTTCTATTGCGTCTGTTAGTGTCTTGACTTTGTTGACGGCGGTGGATGGTGCTAGTCATGGAACCAAGTTAGTCGCGCGTGGGGGTGAAGTTGAGGAAGTCATCCCAGCGACTAGTCCTGTGGGAACCAAGGTTTGTGTAGAGGATCTCTTCTTCAACACGCCTGCCCGCCTCAAGTATATGAAGAGCCAGCAAGCAGAGTTGTCTCATATCATTGATATTGTCAACCGTCTGGGCTTGGCCCATCCTGAGATTTCTTTTAGTTTGATTAGTGATGGTAAGGAAATGACGCGGACAGCAGGGACTGGTCAACTGCGCCAAGCTATTGCAGGGATTTACGGTTTGGCGAGTGCCAAGAAGATGATTGAAATTGAGAATTCTGACCTTGATTTCGAAATTTCAGGTTTTGTGTCCTTGCCTGAGTTAACTCGGGCCAATCGCAACTATATCAGCCTTTTCATCAATGGTCGTTATATCAAGAATTTCCTACTCAATCGTGCTATTTTAGATGGTTACGGAAGTAAGCTCATGGTAGGCCGTTTTCCACTGGCTGTCATTCACATTCATATCGACCCTTATCTAGCGGATGTCAATGTGCATCCGACTAAGCAAGAGGTGCGGATTTCCAAGGAAAAAGAACTGATGACCCTGGTTTCAGAAGCTATTGCAAATAGTCTCAAGGAGCAAACCTTGATTCCAGATGCTTTGGAGAATCTTGCCAAATCGACTGTGCGTAATCGTCAAAAGGTGGAGCAGACCATTCTCCCACTCAAAGAAAATACTCTCTACTATGAGCAAACAGAGCCGACAAGACCTAGCCAAGCTGAGGTGGCTGATTATCAGGTTGAATTAACTGAGGAAGGACAGGATTTAACTTTATTTGCCAAGGAAACCTTGGACCAATTGACCAAGCCAGCAAAACTGCATTTTGCAGAGAGAAAGCCTGCTAACTATGACCAATTAGACCATCCAGAGCTAGACCTAGCTAGTCTTGATAAGGCCTATGACAAGCTGGAGCGAGAAGAATCATCAAGCTTCCCAGAATTGGAATTTTTCGGACAGATGCATGGGACCTATCTCTTTGCCCAAGGGCGAGATGGGCTCTACATCATAGACCAACATGCGGCTCAGGAACGGGTTAAGTACGAGGAGTATCGTGAAAGCATTGGTGATGTTGACCAGAGCCAGCAGCAACTCCTAGTGCCCTATATCTTTGAATTTCCTGCGGATGATGCCCTGCGTCTCAAGGAAAGAATGCCTCTCTTAGAGGAAGTGGGCGTCTTTCTAGCAGAGTACGGAGAAAATCAATTTATTCTACGTGAACATCCTATTTGGATGGCAGAAGAAGAGATTGAATCAGGCATCTATGAAATGTGCGACATGCTCCTTTTGACCAAGGAAGTTTCGATCAAGAAATACCGGGCAGAGTTGGCTATTATGATGTCCTGCAAGCGGTCCATCAAGGCCAACCATCGTATTGACGACCATTCGGCTAGACAGCTCCTCTATCAGCTCTCTCAATGTGACAATCCCTACAATTGTCCCCACGGGCGTCCTGTTTTAGTGCATTTTACCAAGTCGGATATGGAAAAGATGTTCCGACGCATTCAGGAAAATCACACCAGTCTCCGTGAGTTGGGGAAATATTAAACTAAAAGGAAAACTATGTACGAATATCTAAAAGGAATCATTACCAAAATCACTGCTAAATACATTGTTCTTGAAACCAATGGTATCGGGTATATCCTGCATGTGGCCAATCCTTATGCCTATTCAGGTCAGGTTAATCAGGAGGCTCAGATTTATGTGCATCAAGTCGTGCGTGAGGACGCTCATCTGCTTTATGGATTTCGCTCAGAAGACGAGAAAAAGCTCTTTCTCAGTCTGATTTCGGTATCTGGGATTGGTCCTGTATCAGCTCTTGCTATTATCGCTGCCGATGACAATGCTGGCTTGGTTCAAGCGATTGAGACTAAGAATATCACCTACTTAACTAAGTTCCCTAAAATTGGTAAGAAAACAGCCCAGCAGATGGTGCTGGACTTGGAAGGCAAGGTAGTAGTTGCAGGAGATGACCTTCCTGCCAAGGTGGCAGTGCAAGCTAGCGCTGAAAACCAAGAACTGGAAGAAGCTATGGAAGCCATGTTGGCTCTGGGCTACAAGGCAACCGAGCTAAAGAAAATCAAGAAATTCTTTGAAGGAACGACAGATACAGCTGAGAACTATATCAAGTCGGCCCTTAAAATGTTGGTCAAATAGGAGCAGAGCATGACAAAACGTTGTTCGTGGGTCAAGATGACCAATCAGCTCTACATTGCCTATCATGATGAGGAGTGGGGGCAGCCCCTCCATGATGACCAAGCATTGTTTGAGTTGTTGTGTATGGAAACCTATCAGGCAGGCCTGTCTTGGGAAACGGTACTAAACAAACGTCAAGCTTTCCGAGAAGCATTTCATGGCTATCAAATTCAAGTGGTCGCAGAGATGACTGACACCGAATTGGAAGCTTTGCTGGATAATTCAGCTATCATCCGAAATAGAGCCAAGATTTTTGCTACACGCGCTAACGCCCAAGCCTTTCTACGACTACAGGCAGAATATGGCTCTTTTGATGCCTATCTTTGGTCTTTTGTTGAGGGGAAAACTGTCATTAATGATGTTCCCGATTATCGCCAAGCCCCAGCTAAAACCGCTTTGTCTGAGAAATTAGCCAAAGATCTCAAAAAAAGAGGTTTCAAGTTCACAGGCCCAGTCGCCGTCTTGTCTTTTCTACAGGCTGCAGGACTAGTTGATGACCACGAGAATGATTGTGAATGGAAAAGCAGGAATTAGTGTGTACAGGTAACTAGCATATCTGAGAATATAGAAAAAAGCTGAGAAATTTTTCCCAGCTTTTTATATATACTATTAGATTTGTTAGAGTGAAGTCAAAAAAGTGATTCCACCTAAAATAACACCAGCTGAATTTGGAATGATTAGTATCCAATCCTTCTTAGGTTCCTTTGTCCATCCATAAATAACCCAGATTAAGCAAGATATAGCAGCTGATAAAGGTTGAAATGGTTGAGCTTTATTTCCCTGTAAATTAGCGATAATTTGAGGTATGTAGGCAATAAATACTATAATTCCAATAAAGGCACCAATAGAACCTACGATTCGATTAATTTTTTGTTTTGTCATATACACCTCCTTCAAAAGGATAACATAGAAATTAGCGAAATGCAATAAATTCAGATACAAATTGTAACGAAAACGAATACAAAAGCACAAAAATAGAGAAACTATTTATTTTTTGTTATAGTCAAAACGAATGACTTGTTCCTGTGCATTTACGTGGGCATGGACGCCAAAGGGGACAATTGCTCTTGGAGTTGCGTGGCCAACATTTAGATTATAGAGAATCGGGATATTGCTGTCAATAATATCCAATAGTGCCTCTTTATAGTCGCCATAGAAAGTTTCATCCATAGGTTTTCCGACCAGGAGTCCACTGATGACCTCGAATATCCCAGTGTTTTTTAAAGTCCGCAACATCTTTTTGAAGTCTTCTGGTTCAGGCTTTTCTTCGCTTGTCTCTAGCAAGAGGATCTTTCCTTCCCAGTCTGACAAGTCAGGGAAAAGTTTGTATTTTTGGCAGAGCTCCGTGCTGTCTGCGTATCGAGAGTTGTCAAAGATATCGTAGAGGGATTCGAGGCAACCACCGAGGATTTCCCCCTCGAATTGGGCATTTCCTTGCAACAACTCAAAGCCGGTATTTGCATGACTGACACGAGATGTTCCCAAAGCCTTGGGACTAAAATCAGTTCGTTCCTCATACCAAAGGTCGCTAGGGCGGATTTCTGAGATTCTTCCCGTCTCAATCAATTCTTTAAAGTAGTGAAGGCTATAGGCTAGCATTTCTTTGTCTAATTCACAAATGTCTGCTAAGAAGGATTGACCATAAAAAGTCTTGATTCCTAGTTTATGCAACATGAGATGGTTCATGCTTGTATCCGAGAAGCCAAGAAAAATTTTTTGTTTGATAACCTTTTGGAGTTGGTCATTTTCAAAAAGATAAGGAAGTAAGCGATAGGTATCGTCTCCACCGATGGCGCATAGGATTATGTCGATGCTATCATCAGAAAAGGCCTGCATCAAATCCTCTGCACGAGATTCAGGATGGTTCTTGATAAAGTCTAATCCTTTTAACGAATGGGGCAAAAAGATAGGATTGAGTCCCAAGTCCTTGAGACGTTGGACACCCAAGTCCACTTCGTGTTTGACAAAGTCCTCTCCGATAATGCCACTAGATAAACTAACAATACCAATAGTAGAAATCATATTTTATCCTCCTAGAAATAGATTGATACTCTTCGAAAATCTCTTCAAACCACGTCAGCTTTGCCTTGACGTATGTATGGTTACTGACTTCGTCAGTTTCATCTACAACCTCAAAGCAGTGCTTTGAGCAACCTGCGGCTAACTTCCTAGTTTGCTCTTTGATTTTCATTGAGTATGAGCCTATTTTATCACAAAAGATTAGATAGAGCTATGTGGGATTTCAGAAGAATGCTTTTAAATCAAGAAAGTAGTGAAAAAGCAACCGCACCTGCAGTTGCTTTTATGATTCTTCTTAATAACGTGTTGGTCCTGCACTTGCGCTGCGGATGTTCAAGCGTTTCTTGAGATAGAAGCGAAGGGCTAGGAGGGCTACTCCGATAATAGCCAGCGGCACTGGAGCAAGTACTGGGTTAAGGCTAGCTGGTAGGAAGCTTGTTGCAAAGAAGACAAGCAACCAAAGGAACATAGAAGCTAGGATAACCAGTACAGATTTCCAGAAAGGTGGGCGTTGACTGCGGTCCATATCTGGTCCATAGTATTGGTAAACGAAGTAGTACATCAAGTAGAAGGCAAATCCACCAACCAGTCCAACTAGCAGGAGGGTAATCAAACCGTAACCGATAGCCTGATCTGCTGAGAAGAAGGTTGTGAGGGCGCTGACGAGGGCGAAGAGGCTAGTGATGAAAAGGGCTGAGTCCATAATCATGAGTTTTGGATCATCATTTTCTTTTGGATGCTCTTTTTCATATTGCTCCTTGACAGTGAAGCTGTGAACCCAGTGAGTTGGTGCACCGTAGAGGGAACGAGCAGTAGTGCCTTTGGCTTGCTCTTCAAGGATTTGGGGAATAACTTCCTCAAAAATAGCCTTAATTTCAGCATCTGTTTTTCCATCTTTGATGAATTGTTGGGTAGCGATGTGGACAAATTCTTGGTTTTTCTTAGTTAATTTTTGTAGATCAATCTGAGACATAGGAACTCCTCTTAGAACCATTTTTTATGGATGAGATAGAGAGTGAGCGAGACACTCATAGCAAAGGCGATAAAGACGATTAACCAGAAGGCATTTGGCTCTCCGTTTAGGGGGATTTCATTATCCTTAAAGTTCATCCCGTAGGCAGAAAAGACCATGGTTGGGATGGACATAACGATGGTCACAAGGGCCAAGGTTTTCATGATGTTGTTCTGGTTGTTAGAAATGATAGAGGCGAAGGTCTCTGTCATAGAATGCAAGACGTTTCCATAAATATCTGCCATCTCGATGGCCTGTTGAGTTTCAATCAGGGTATCTTCAAGCAGGTCTTCGTCTTCAAGGTATTTCTTGATATTGCTGGTTGAGCTGGTCAATTTTTTAATCACACGCTCATTTGTTTTGAGGGAAGCCTTGAAATAGACGATGGTTTTTTCCAATTCCATGAGCTCAATCAATTCTTCATTACGAGTTGATTGATGCAGTTGACTTTCGATTTGTTCACTCTTGCGGTCAATCGAACGAAGGGCTGTTAGGTAAAGTTCTGCATTGCGATAGAGAATCTGGAAGATGAAACGCGAACGCATGAAGGTGTAGAAATTACGCAATCGACGGTTGATAAAGACATCGAGGACCGGTAATGGTTCCAAACACGTAGTGATAATGGTTTCCTCGGTGATGATAATACCAAGCGGGATGGTTACGTAGTAGGTGCGGTTATTTCTTTCTTCTGTGACCGGCACGTCAACGATAATCAGGGTGTACTCGTCTTCAATCGTAATACGAGACATTTCTTCCGCATCGAGCGGTGCTCGAAGGTCGGCAATATCAATATCGAAGGCGTTAGCGATTTCGAGTGATTCATTTTGAGTCGGATTGACGAGATTGATCCAAGTACCCGGTTCAAGCGTATCGATCTCTTTAAATTCAGTTGTTGTAGAGAGAAAAACTTGTTTCATATCCCTTATCCTTTCTCATTTTTCATATTTTTTCACACCGTACTATTATACTATAAAATCGGCCTTTTTCAAAATAAATCTAACAAAAATCCTGTTGCTATTGGATTTTTACTTTGTCTTGAAATGTTGATTTTAAAATTTGCTCCCCTTTTTGCTCCCCCTATAGTGCTTTTAGTGCAGTTTCGTAGAATGAGACTGCTTTTTTTGCGTTCTCTTTTGAGAGGTGGCTATATATATCCATGGTCATTGATAAAGTGGAATGACCTAGGCGGTACTGGAGTTCCTTGTATGGTATTCCAGAGTTAAGCAAGAGACTAGCGTGAGTGTGACGGAATCCGTGAAATCCAATGTTAGGAACATCAGCACGCTTAAAATGTGTTTGCAATCTTCTTTTAAGTCTTGAACTGCTAGGATACTCATGAATGAAATCAGAAAATACTACACTTTCACGTTGCCCTATCTTCCAGGCCTCTTTAGTTTGGCGTAGTTTGTACTGTTTTAGCATGCTAACAGTCGCTTGATCTATATCTATATCCCGATAACTAGTCTTAGATTTTGGGCTATTGATTTCTAAATCCCGATTTAGTGTTTTGGTAACATGTACCACGGCATTATCTAAATCTATATCAGACCAGGAAAGAGCTAAAGCTTCATTGATACGGCAACCAGTAGCCAATAGGAACTTATAGAGCGTTGTCTCATAGTAGTAACGATATCTATCGCTATCTAAATTATCGAGATAACCAAGAAACTTTTTTAGTTCTTGATTTTCAAAGTGTTTTACCTTTCGGCGCTTTGCTTTCTGAGTGTTGCGAGGTAAAACAACATCACGCGCAGGATTAGACGGTATAGCTTGCATGGTTACGCCATACTGTAAGATACGTTTATTTAAAGCGTGTATCTTGTCATAGTGTAGAAAAGCCCCCTTTTCCCCTCTATTAGTCTTGTCAGCAAGTTTGTTGATAATGGACTGGATAAGTGGAGTAGTGAGCTTATCGAGCTTGTAAGCCCCAAAAATAGGCAATATGTGCTTATCTATTAGCGTTCTAACGTTTCCTTGAGTGTTTGGCTTAACTGTATTCTTATAGCTTTCCCACCAGAGACTGGTTAATTCTTGATAGTTTTTTATGGTAACAGCTTTTTGTCTAGTGGATCCTGTTTTTTGAAAAGCTATTTTTTCTTGAGTAGCTTTCTGCTTAACTTCTTTTTGTGTCCGCCCCGTTACCTTAGTTTTAACTTTCTTTCCTGTTACCTGGTCAACTCCTAGATATACATTAGCACGATAGACTTTACTACCGTCTTTTTTTATAACTTCAGTTATTTTCATGATTTAAACCTTTCTAAAATACATCAGCAGGCAAGCTATTATCAAAAAGGTTTTAGATTGTGGTTTATATCATGCTAGGGCTTCACAGATTGCCCTGTATTCAATTTTAAATAGTCAGACGGTAAATAATACCAGAGTAGGAAACAAGGCGGATATGGGGCTATTTATCGGCTAGGCGTTTTAGATTGTCCAGAGCTTTTTGATTGTTTTTGTAAAGTACCTCTAACTGTTCTTTGGCGATTCTATTGAGTTCAGTTAGGCGGTTGCTTTGTGATAGCCCTTGTTTTATCATTTCAGCGTTAAGACTTTGTAAATTATTAAGAACTAATAACTGTTCAATAGTGGCATTATCTCGCTGATTGCCGTCTTTTTCTGGGAAAGCTTTCTTGTATTCTTTGGCAGTCATACCGAACAAGGCAACATTAACCAAGTCAGCTTCAGAGGAGTAAGCGTATGATATTTGAGACGGCTGGAGTGTTGGGACAATATTTTCTTTAATTGCATCAGTTTGTATTGTGTAATTGAGTTTTGAAATATAGCGGTTCACTTGCCAATCTAACTGATTTCTATAGGCCTCTTCTTGTTTAAGCCGTTGATAGTCTTGAATGATGTAGAGTTTGAACTCTGGGGAAATCCAAGAAGCAAACTCAAAGGCTATGTCTGAGTGGGCATATGTTCCACCGTAACGGCCAGCTTTTGAAGTGATACCGATGGCGTTCATTCTTTCTATCCATTGTTTAGAAGTCATTACAAGCCTACCAGGTTCATTTCTAACCGTATGGAATTCCATACGGTTAAAATTTGGGTTATTAATACTTTCCCAAGTTGCTAAAAAATCTATAGTAGCGTAACTACTAAGCCAGTTTGATATGACTATTCTAGGATCTTCGCTATTTTTATATTTAGCTATATCGGTCAAGCTGATATAATCAGTATTATTGGCTAGTAAAGTGATTTCTTTACCGTTTGCGTTGATTTTAACCATGGTAGTCCTTTCTAAAACATTGTAAGTGGTTGATATTTGTTGACATCAATAAAATTAGTAGATATGGGGCTTATATAGGCTTGAAGCACGAACGAACCACGAGAATCCACGCGCTTCAGGATTGTTGAACATTGTGGCGCGTGGGCATGCTATAGGTCGCATTTTAAATTCAAGAGTGGTATAATAATGTTGTAATCATCTTATCGGGAGCGTCCTCTATAGTGTATAGAGAGTTAGCACCATCTGGTTCAATTAGGTTGATTATATTAGTCTTGATTAAAGGTAAGGGTATTGACTTACCTTTTTTTGTTGCTATTCTTCAATTTCGCTCATTTTTGCGCTTTAGTCTGTAAAATTGGCTTTCTATTCTTCAATTTCCCCCGTTTTTGCACAATAGACCATGAAAAGATGGTTGATATTGGCAAATATGGGGGATTTTTATCTATATAGACTTACGACTTTGCTGATGGCGTGATATTAGTCATCGTTATATGATTTATCGAAGAAGATAGTGTATCCGTTATTTTCTAAGAAATCAACAGCTTTAGTAAAGTCTTCATCTGCCACTTTTTCAAATAATTTCTTTTTATTTCCACTGTTTAAATCAGCAGTTAAAAGCATATTGTAAAAATTTTCAATTTCTTCATCGTTTAAAACGATTATATTTGATTTTAAGAACTTAACAAAGTTTCTAAATTTTTTGTTGTTTTGCTTTTCTTTTTTTAATTCAGCTTGATACATTAATTCAGCGAGTAAGTCACCTTCTTCTGTAAAAGCAAAATTCATTGCCTCTGTACCGGACATTTTAGAAATTTTTTGGCCTAATTCTTTTATTAAGCTAGAGTCATCCTCATACCCCAGCAGATACCCAACGCTTACCCCGAAGTAGTCAGCTAGTTGCTGGGCTTTTTCTGGTTTAATTTGGCGTTCCTCGTTTTCCCATCGCAATACGGTGATTTTAGATACAGAAATTTCATCAGCTAATCCTTGTTGGGTTAGCCCTTTTTGTTTTCTCAGTTCTTTCAATCTATTCATAATTTATCACACCTTTCACAGATGATTATATCTGATTTTTATAAAAGTATCAAGAAATGATACAAAAAATTCTAAAAAACAGTTGACAATTAACCGAAATGGATATATAATAAAACGAAAGTTATCCAAATTGGATACCACTCCCTTCAACCTTTCACACTTTCAATCTATTCATGGAGGGGGATTTTTTTAGAAAGGAGCAAATCTATGAGCAAACTACGAGGCTATCGGGTTATGTTAGGACTAACTCAGCAACAAATGGCGGACAAGCTAAAAATTTCTTTGCAGTCGTACAACAACAAAGAATTAGGTAAAACGCCATTCAATGACAAAGAACGCCTAGCGATTAAGTCAATGGTTGCAGAAATCAAATCAGATATAACCATAGATGAACTATTTTATAGCTAGAAAGGAGCAAACCGATGGAACTAGTCTATATGGACGGTAAAAAAGAGCCGTATACTACGAGTGCAATCATAGCTGAATGCGCTGGAATAAAACACCACGCAATACAGGAACACATTAGAAAACAAATTGGACGACTGGAGCAATTTGGAAAGGTGTCATTTAAAATGCGACCTTTACAAAGTGGCCAGAATACCAAGGACTATATTTTGAATGAGCAACAAGCAACCTTGTTAGTTACATTCTTAAAGAATACCGAGCAAGTGGCCAACTTCAAAACCAACCTAGTCAAAGCATTCTTTGAAATGCGTGAGGAACTTTCTAAGTTTCGTATGCAGAGGGCGCTAGAAAAGCCAAAAAGAAAAACCTTGCATGACAGTATTGAGAATTGGGAACAAGCCCCAAAGTACCCGCATAGCACCATGAACAACCTGCTACTAAAAGCAGTAACCGACAGGAACGCTAAGCAGTTAAGGGAAGAACGTGGGGGCTATAATGGCATTGATAGCTTGACCAGTGACGAGCTGGAGCAATACCAAGCATTTGAGGATATGGTAATAGCCATGATTGGCTTGAATATGAGTTATCAGGAAATCAAAGCTATGGCATTCAGAAATAAAAAAACACGCCAAAGAAGCGCGTGATTGCAACAAAAAAGGCTTAGCAATAACCACACCGCAAAGCCTTTCACACTAACACTAAAACGAATTTAACAAAAAGCAGGCAAGCTATTATCAAAGAGGTTTTAGTAAAGATTTATACCTAGATTATAGCATATCTAGGGCATTTTGACCATACGGAGAGCGCTAATTCTTTAAACTGGACACCACTTCCAAGCGTTCGCCAACTTGGGGCAATCGCCCAGCGTTTGGAGTGGTGCCAATCCTGTATAAGAAACGACATTAAAGGCCAACGGAGGAAAATATGATAGCAGATAAATTAGAAGCTATTTCAACAAATTTAGAAGAAATACAAGAAAGTCTTGTAGGGGCTGAAACTGCATTAGCTAAAAGAGAAATCAGTAGGGTATTGAACGACTTGGATGATGTTTACAATGAACTAAACAGTACAGAATATCGTGAAAAACAGCAAACACTTAAGGAACAGAAGGAAAGGATGAAACAGAGAGTAGTTTCTGAGGTAATAGGAGAATTGGAGTGGGAAGAACGCTCATTTTATGGAAATTATTGGGGTAACACTGATTTTATAAAACTGGTTTCTAGATTTGATGGATTTCTTTTCTTAACCACTTATCTAGCAGAATTGACCAAAGAGAATGTTTATCCTATGGATCAAAGTCAATTATTAAATTATGTATGGGAACTTTTAGCAGTTGATATTGCCAAGAAAAAACGAGGTAAAAAAAATCTCTTGGACTTATGGACAAGTTCGATTGGGTACACCCGTGGAATGATGATTCATGAGGAGGGTTAAAATGACACTAGACCTAGACAACATGACACAGGCAGAATTTGATGAAGTAATGGCTGAGATTAAAGCGAAACGCCCAAACCTCTTCCAGTTTATTGCTGATTTTGTAGATAGAAAGGTAAGCACCGAAGAGGTGGACGAGTTCCTGAAGATGGAGCGAACTGATCAAGTGGACTATATCAAGAATTACAAAGCGAGGGCATAACATGAATGAATTAGATTTGACCAACACACAAGCGGTAATCTTTATGGTGGTATCGATTGGCATATTGCTTTATCTAAACCACCGAGACCGCAAAAAAAGCGCCCAATTTGAGCGAGAAAACCAACAGACGATAGAAACACCTAGCGAGGATTTAAACCCTGATTATGGGCGATATATCCAGCTTGCAGGGGTAAGAGTTTACGGAGGAACTGAATGAGTCTATCAGAGAATGACAAACGAGTATTAAGACTAATCAAGGTAGGGGCTGAGAACTCCATAACAGGGGCAGAAATCAGCCTGATCACTAAGCTGGCAGAAAGAACCGTGCAAGATATTATCAGCCGTCTGATCACGCGCTACGGTGTTCCTATCATCGGGGTACGTCATGGGACATTTAGAGGATATTTTATCCCTGCTAACAAAGAGGAGTTACTGGACGGAGCAAAAGCATTCTATAACCAAGTACAGGAAGAACAGAAACGCCTAACCGTCCTTTTAAATGCTGATTTAGAGAGCTACAAGCAACTACTGAAGGGAGCTGATGAATATGTTTAGTCTTAGTAAAGAGAGCGAATATGAGCTAACTCATGGCGTTCTGGAGCTTGTGGAGAATTACCTGGAGGCGCGTGATACAGTCAAACCACGTTTGACAGGGTTAATCTCAGCCCAGGAGGCTATGGACGAGTTAGATATAAAGTACAAGACACTCCAAAAGTGGGAAGATGCTGGGCTAAGACGATACCAGCCCCCACTAGAAGACACTAGGAAAATCTATTATAAAATATCTGACATCTGGAAGTTTATGGGGGTGGAAAATGGCTAGCTTTGAAAGATTCCCCGGACAGAGAAAATCTGTCCGGACTACCAACGGCTACACTTGGAAAAATAGACAATTAACGCTTGAGCAACGAAAAGAGTTACAACAATTAAAGAAACTGAAAAAGAAACGATTGAAAAACCAGAAAGGATAACCAATGACAGAAATTAAAAAACTAGGACAAGTTCCTGCCGAGACAATAGGGCCATCTGCTAGCATTTTGACAGGATTGTTGAGACGCGGGCAAGTATTGGGTATATCGGCGCCAAGAAGATCCTTAAAGACTAGCGTAGTTATTTCCCTAGCTCTATCTTTAGCCCAGGGGAGTAATTGGCTAGAGTGGAAGAGTAAAAGAGCTTTCAACGTCTTGTATATCAATACGAATCATAAAGAAAACGACTGTTTTAGTAAGTTCATGCAGATTGCCCAACTTTTAGAAGTTGAGCAAAAAGATCTTGACAATATTTCTATCTTAACTCTTCCAAAGTCAACGGCCTTAGAAGATTTAGCCAAAGTTGTAAAAGATAAAGTACCAAACAACGCTTTTCAAGTGGTTATTATTGATAGTATTGATAATTTGAAACTACTGCAGTTCGGGGGCTCCTTAGGGGATTATTTGCAACAGATTAACCAACACGTAGGCGGTGGCCTGATCTATACACAAAGTCATAGAGATAGACCGAAAGGGACTACGGAAAGTTCAGACTTTGCCCAGTGGTCAGAGTCCCTAGCTCATTGCGATAGCTTGTTAGAATTTTTCAAGATGGAATTAGATCCCGAATTGTTACGCCTAGAGAGATTAGAAGCTGTCTGGGATTTGGCCAAGAATGTAATAACTACGCACAATAAAAGATATTTTCAGCTAAATGTAACAAATGACTATATCAATTTCAAAAACAAGAGAGCAACAAGCGAGGATTTACGAAACCATATAGAGGTAGCGCTGGAACATTTACCTACTGAACAAACGCGAGAAATTCTACAAAATTTTGATAACATAGATTTGCCATTAAAAACACGAACTTATTGGAGACTTGAAGCGGTCACCTCGGAAGTTGATTATGACGGGGAGAAAAATTTTCTTTTCTACTATCCACAGTTGATAAACGATAAGGAGAAAATATTAGCTTACCACGAACCAGGAATACCATTACCAAAGGATATTAAAGAAAAGGTGTTGGCTAATGAAGAAATTAGAGAAAGAGCGACGAATAAATTAAAATCTATGATAGCAGACTTTGAACAGGTAAATAATAGATTACCAAGAAAATCAGAGCTTTCACGTTTCGCAAAAATTAGTAGACCTAGCTTAGATAAACTAATTGAGGAATCTGATAATAATGTGGTGGTTATAGATGGATTGATACAAGAAAACCCAACTTATTAACAATTCAAAATGTGTAAAGACTTGTAAATTTTACAATGTAAAGACTTGTAAAAAGTTGTAAAAAAAGTGTAAAAATTTTACAAGATTTTACACCTTTACAAACGTAAAATTTACAACTCTTTACAACTCGGTGTAAAAGATGTAAAATAGCGTTTTTTTACATTTGTAAACTAATAAATAATACCTTTAAACCATTGGTTTTATGGGGTTTGTTGGAATATGTAAAGACTTGTAAAGCGTTGTAAAATTTTACAATGTAAACAGGGACAAAATCAGGGACACGACTAGAATAGCCTAGCGTCAATTCTAGTTTGTCCAAGTGTCCGTGAATTGTGGAAGTAAGAACAGGTACAGGAACAGGGGCGATTGAGCTACGCCCCCTGTAACCCTGTAACCCTGTCCTTCAACACTTCCACGGTGCGCGGGTGTAACTTGTAAAGAAATGGAGTAGGTAACTAGTGGTAAAGAAGAGATTAAAAAAACGAGTTATCCAGGATAAGCACTTTTTAGCATTCAAGACAATGCCCTACATGGAAAATATTGGAGAAGTTATTAAGTGGACTGGTGATAACGAACCGATGAGGTATATTTTTGATAAAGCAAGAAAATATCTAGTGTTCGATAAGCTAACCTGTACATGGCAAGGTATGAACTTTGGAAATCCATCTAGGGAATTGCTGTCTAAAACTCCACGATTAAGGCATAGCACAAAAAGGATATACGAGAAGATGGAGGAAAGAAAGTTGGATCTTCTTTCACCACAAGATGGAGAATCTGCTTCTTATATTTCTGACTGGGAAACTTTTAAAAACAGTGAGCTTATTCAGACTTTGAAGCATGAAGACCAACTACTAAAACATTTTGTAATTATAGCCATACAACAGGGATATATTATCCACGATGAACGTAAAAAACTTGTGGGGATTGACTATCGGAGTATAAAAAAAGGAGGAAAAACAACATGAAAATTAAACTATTTTATCAGAAATACAAGTAAAGCCTAGAGGATTTTGAAAGCCGGGTAAATGGTTTTATGGCAGGCGTTGAAGTTATTGACGTGAAATATACAGAGGCAACAGTGGGGAATAGTGAGGATATGGATACACTAACCAGTATGATGGTTCTATACAAATAGCATGAGAGGCTAAACATGGAAATACAAGAAGGCTTTATTTATTTCAAAAGTTATGGTATAATAAAACTGTTAGAGGTTCCAAGGTTTGGGAGTATCACGCTTAAAATACAAGACGGCGAGATTGTCTCCAGCGTGGAATCTAAAACAACAATATTTAAAAAGAATACTGACTGAAAAAATCAGAGGTATAGCATAAAGTAGAGTAATCTATTTTGGCTATGCCTCTTTTGTTTTTGGAAAGATTGGAGGAAAAAGAAATGCCAACATTGCAAGAAGTCAAAAACCAGATGGACAAAGTACGGACTCAATTAGAGATTTTTGATCGCTTTGATGAGGAAATCAAGAAAACCGAAAAAGAAGTTGAGGCTATTAAATCTAAGAAAGCTGAGTTACAAACTTTTGAAGATTTTAAGGCAGTCAATTCTAAAGAGAAATATATTGCTGATATGAAAGCACAAAGAACAAAACTCGAAAAAGAACGAATTGACTCAATAGTGGCAGACGCTAGAAAAATTAATGCGAAAGGTTATTTAGAGACAGCATTAGAACAAGATGAAACAGTGAAACGCCAGCGTCAAGAAATCAAACAGAAATCTATTGAGCTTTTAGAGTTGATTGCAAATTATAACGAAAACTACAAAAACACTGCTAAGAGATTGGCTGATGAGGTAAGAGAAACAGGTATCGAAGAGTTATTTGACCGCCTGAATACATCTCCAGAATATAGTGGAGTAAGTAAGCCTTACATTTACAGTGGTGTAGCTGGTTATATGGGAAACCAGCACCGCTATTTAGATCCGAGTGATGATTTGGCGTATTTTGTGAATCGTATTAACTATTTTGAGGGAGAACAATAATGAAAGATGAACATAAACAACTGTTTCAAGAAATCGAAGAAGAGAAGAGACAAGCTGACTTACTGCAGGGGCTTGCCAAGAACGTAGAAAGTATTTCAAAATCTTACGAAGAGGAAGCTGTAACCCTTGAAGAGTTTAAGGCTATGGGCTACAAGCGTAGACATGAACTATATGAGAAAGATAAAGCCTTGTATGATAAGCTACTGGGCAAAGAAAGACGTGGTTTATTAGGTTTGTGATGTGGAGGGGAGCAATCCCCTTTTTTTACATAAATCAGACAGAATTACACACGAGGTAGGGGAATGGTTAGAAGTTTAAAAGCAAGACTAGAAAAGTTAGAAGAGTATGCTGGAAAGACGGAATATGCAACAACTGATGAATGTATATCTTTATATGTGGATTGTTTAAGATTTGCTTTTCAGCAAGATGAAATAAAGATAGATATGGATGATTTTATTAAAACACCATTTAAAGATATTAAGCTAGCAGACTATAAGAAATCAAAAAAACGTATGGATGAACTTAGGGAAATGACTGGGATAAGTGAGTTTCCAGAATTAGACCAATAAAGTGAGGTGACTAGTATTTGACAGAATTAAGCAGAAAAAAAGAAATATTTATGGCCAATTATCTCATGACTGGGAATGTAAAAAAGCTAGTGAATTAAGTGGAATAACCAGAAGGACGGCTTACAATTACTTGAACGATGTAACTTTTAAGAGGGTTTACCGTGAAAGACGTAGCGAACAACTCAAGGAGTCTACTACGCTGTTACAGAATGCGAGTGTTGAGGCTGTAACCGTATTGAGGGAAATTATGCTAGATGAGACAGTAAGCCCTTACGCTAGACAACAAAGCGCCCAGAGCATTCTAAACATGGCTTATAAGGCGGTTGAAATGGTTGAAGTAGTAGAGCAATTAGAAATATTAGAGGCGAAGATACTAGATGAAGGCGATTAAAAACCGTTTAAATAAGTTGAATAAGTTAGCGGTGGTTGATGAAGTTGATACCGTGTTTTTGACGCAGATTGATACTGGACATTTTGAGGTAAGATATAGGATAGGTGGAAAAAATCCCAAAGATATTATAGAAGTCTATCCGACAAAAGAAGAAGCAGAAAAAGCTATTTCAGAAATTAAAAATACAAAAGGATTGCGGATATTCTGGGACAATATAGGTTTTTGTAATGAATAGAGCTTATCAGTTATCAAGCAGATAAGAGCAATAAAAACCCTCCTTAACTCCCTGAGAAATGACAAGCAGATAAGCAAAGAAATAACTTGCCTTAATTGCTTGCAGAATGACAAGGAAATAAGAGAGATAAAAACATCCCTTAATTGCTTATCAAACCACAAGGAGATATGGGGGGCTATCTCCCTCCCCACGCGCTTCTATGAGCTTCACACCGTCACTGTACATTTTTTCTCACGGGAAAGCATTTGAAGCTAGAGCGAACATAGAGAAAACGCAAATATTACACCAAAAAGGAGAGTCAACTTGACCATTAAAGAAATAGAGGAACAACTAAAAAGAGTAAAGAAAGGGAACGACCTTATCCAGAGACTGCAACTAAAGTACCAAAGTTTAGACAATGGACTATTATCTGGATCCAATCAATTCACTACAAGGGTAAAAACTAGCAAAACCAATACTACTGAGGATAAGATACTTGAAATCTTGGAACAAAAAGATGAGATAGTGGAGCAAATGAGCGCCCTTATAGACGAGCGGATAGCAACAATGAAATTAATAGATCAGCTAGATGAAATTGAAGAATGTTTGGTATTGACAATGATATATGTGAATAACCTACCTATGGCTGAGGTTTGTAAGGAGTTAAATTTTAGCAAAGTACAAATTTACAGAATTAAGAAAAAAGCCATTGAGAACTTGGCCAAGGTTAAAAATGCCAATCGATAAAGAAGAGACAACAAAGCAGGCCTACAGATTTCTGAAAAGCTATCACTCACTGGTTAAATTGAGCCTATACGGTCAAGATGGAGCATTTGAAGCCAAAGCGCTGGAATTGGTGCGCGTGATTGAAGCCTTCAGGGACAATCTGGACGATGTAAGGCGTGATATATTCTCCAATCTCTTTACAAGGCGAACTGGAGAGAGGTTAAAGATATGGCAGTTATACGAGGCATTGGGCATTGATAAGGCTGAGTATGAAAGTCTCAAAGCTGAGATACTGCTAGACTTTGCTAAAAGCTATCGAGACGGTGTATTGTTGATTGAATATTAGGATAGGAAAGTTTATAATGAAGTCATAGCGTAAGAGAAAATACTTAAAATTTTATGTGAAGTGTTTAAATTTGAATTTGGAAGGATTGAATGATATGGTTAAAAAAGATATTTATGATTGGCCAGAAGCCGAAGACGACAATCTGGATGAATTGTTAAAAAAAGCCTATGAACGAAATAAAAACAAAACTGTTGAGGAGTTAGATGACGAATGGGATGAATTTGTCAGGAGTCTAAAACTAGAATCAATTTAATTAAGCACCTAGAGAAATCTAAGTGCTTTTTGATATGAGTTATTTTTGCCTTTTATATACTACGTGGTATAATGAACTTATCAGCAATAAAAAAGCACGTTTGACCGTGCTAGTTTCTTGCCTGCTGAACTCATCGATTGATTGCCCTTTTGTGGGGCTTTTTTGCTCCCCTTTTTGCGTACTTTGGGGGAGCAAGTAGTAAAAAGTAATGTTAGTATTTTTTGTTCAAAAGCGCGTGATATAAGGGTTAGGAAGCCCTAAGGAAACATAAAATAAGAAGTTTTTTATTATACTATAAATTCATCCTTTTGGGTAATAGAATCTCACTTTTTTTGGTATAATGGTAAGCAATAATGGACTAGAAAGAACAAAGATGCAAGATAAAATTGTCATTCATGGGGCGCGTGCCCATAATTTAAAAAATATTGATGTGGAGATTCCGCGAGACAAGCTGGTTGTCGTGACCGGTTTGTCAGGTTCAGGGAAATCCAGTCTGGCCTTTGACACCCTTTATGCAGAGGGACAACGTCGCTATGTGGAGAGTTTGTCAGCCTATGCTCGTCAATTCTTGGGCAATATGGAAAAACCAGATGTAGATGCCATTGATGGTCTCAGCCCAGCTATTTCCATCGACCAGAAAACGACTAGCAAAAACCCTCGCTCGACGGTGGGAACAACGACTGAAATCAACGACTATCTGCGTCTCCTCTACGCGCGTGTGGGGACGCCTTACTGTATCAACGGGCATGGAGCTATCAAGGCCTCTTCTGTGGAGCAAATTGTGGATAAGGTTTTGGAGTTACCTGAACGCCAGCGCCTGCAAATTTTAGCTCCTGTCATCCGCAAGAAAAAAGGTCAACATAAGAGTGTTATTGAGAAGGTTCAGAAAGACGGTTATGTCCGTGTCCGTGTGGATGGGGAAGTCTATGATGTGACCGAAGTGCCAGAGTTGTCTAAGAGCAAGCAACACAATATTGATGTCGTAGTTGACCGTATTGTCATCAAGGAGGGCATTCGTAGCCGTCTCTTTGATTCCATTGAGGCTGCCCTTCGTATCGCAGAAGGTTATGTCATTATCGACACTATGGACGACTCTGAGTTATTGTTCTCTGAGCACTATGCCTGTCCAGTTTGCGGTTTTACTGTCCCAGAGTTAGAGCCACGTCTCTTCTCCTTCAATGCTCCTTTTGGTTCTTGTAGTGAGTGTGACGGCTTGGGCATCAAGCTGGAGGTGGATACTGATTTGGTGGTGCCAGATGCCAGCAAAACGCTACGCGAGGGAGCCTTGGCTCCTTGGAATCCTATCTCATCCAACTACTATCCAAACATGCTAGAGCAGGCTATGACAGCCTTTGGAGTGGATATGGATAAGCCTTTTGAGGACTTGTCAGAAGAAGATAAGAACTTGATTTTCTATGGTTCAGATGGCAAGGAATTCCATTTCCACTATGAAAATGAATTTGGTGGCGTGCGCGATATTGACATTCCGTTTGAAGGAGTTGTCAATAATATCAAGCGTCGTTATCACGAGACAAACAGCGATTACACTCGCACCCAGATGCGCCTCTACATGAATGAGCTGACCTGCGGAACCTGTCACGGTTATCGTCTCAATGACCAGGCCTTGTCTGTCCGTGTGGGCGGCGAGCAAGGGCCACATATCGGAGAAATTTCAGACCTGTCTATCGCAGACCACTTGGAGTTGGTGAGTCAGTTAACCTTGTCTGAAAATGAAGCCATCATCGCCCGTCCCATTCTCAAGGAAATCAAGGACCGCTTGACCTTCCTGAATAACGTGGGTCTCAACTATCTGACCCTATCTCGTTCAGCAGGAACCCTTTCAGGTGGGGAAAGTCAGCGCATTCGCTTGGCGACCCAGATTGGTTCCAACTTATCAGGTGTCCTTTATATCCTGGATGAGCCGTCAATCGGTCTCCACCAGAGGGACAATGACCGCCTGATTGCCAGTCTGAAAAAGATGCGCGATTTAGGTAATACCCTCATCGTGGTGGAACATGACGAAGATACCATGCGTGAGGCGGATTATCTGATTGACGTTGGTCCCGGTGCCGGTGTTTTTGGTGGGGAGATTGTTGCGGCAGGAACCCCTAAGCAAGTGGCTCGCAACAGCAAGTCTATCACAGGTCAGTACTTGTCAGGCAAACGTGCCATTCCAGTGCCAGACGAGCGCCGTACCGGAAATGGTCGTTTTATCGAAGTGACAGGTGCGCGTGAGAACAACCTGCAAAATGTCACAGCTCGCTTTCCACTAGGAAAATTCATCGCGGTGACAGGTGTGTCAGGTTCAGGGAAATCGACCTTAATTAACAGCATCCTCAAAAAAGCCATTGCTCAAAAACTCAACCGCAATTCAGACAAACCTGGTAAGTTTAAAACGATTACAGGGATTGAGCATGTAGACCGCTTGATTGATATTGACCAAAGTCCTATCGGACGAACGCCGAGGTCTAACCCTGCTACCTATACAGGAGTTTTTGACGATATACGTGACCTTTTTGCCCAGACAAATGAAGCCAAGATTCGAGGCTACAAGAAGGGGCGTTTCAGTTTCAATGTCAAGGGTGGTCGCTGTGAAGCCTGCTCAGGTGACGGGATTATCAAGATTGAGATGCACTTCTTGCCAGATGTTTATGTGGCTTGTGAAGTTTGCCACGGGACCCGTTACAACAGTGAAACCCTAGAAGTTCACTATAAGGAAAAGAATATCTCGCAAGTCTTGGATATGACCGTCAACGATGCGGTGGAGTTCTTCCAACACATTCCAAAGATTCAACGTAAACTTCAGACCATCAAGGATGTGGGACTGGGCTATGTGACGCTAGGTCAACCAGCTACCACCCTTTCTGGGGGAGAAGCTCAGCGTATGAAGTTGGCTAGCGAACTTCACAAACGATCGACAGGAAAATCTTTCTACATTCTGGATGAGCCGACGACAGGACTCCATACAGAGGATATCGCTCGCTTGCTTAAAGTCTTGGCTCGCTTTGTTGACGATGGCAATACAGTCCTCGTCATTGAGCACAATCTGGATGTTATCAAGACGGCAGACCATATTATTGACTTGGGACCTGAGGGCGGTGTCGGTGGTGGAACCATCATCGCAACAGGAACTCCAGAAGAAGTAGCGGCCAACGAAGCAAGCTACACAGGACACTATTTGAAAGGAAAGTTACATCATGAATAAACGCGTACAAGCATTTCTAGCTAAAATGCAAGAAAAAGAACTAGATGGTATCATCATTAACAATCTTAAAAACGTCTACTACTTGACTGGTTTTTGGGGGTCAAACGGAACAGTCTTTATCAGCCGTGATCGTCAGGTCTTGGTGACAGACTCTCGCTATATCATTGCGGCCAAGCAAGAAACCAGTGGTTTTGAGATTGTGGCTGACCGTGATGAATTGGCTGTCATTGCGGGTATTGTTAAGGACATGGGCTTGTCTCGAATCGGTTTTGAGGACGAGATTTCAGTCTCTTATTATCACCGTATGCAGGCAGCTTTTGCAGGTTTGGACTTGCTTCCACAGACTCAGTTTGTTGAAGGTCTTCGAATGATTAAGGATGAAGCGGAGATTGCAGCTATTCGCAAGGCTTGTTCTATCTCAGACCAAGCTTTCCGCGATGCGCTTGACTTTATTAAGCCAGGAAAGACTGAAATTGAGATTGCCAACTTCCTTGACTTCCGCATGCGTGAGTTGGGAGCATCTGGCTTGTCTTTTGACACTATCCTAGCCAGCGGTATCAACTCTTCTAAACCCCATGCCCATCCCATGCACAAACCAGTGGAATTGGGAGAAGCCATTACCATGGATTTCGGCTGCCTATATGACCACTATGTCAGTGATATGACACGAACTATCTACTTGGGGCATGTTAGCGACGAGCAGGCAGAGATTTACAATACGGTTTTGAAAGCCAACCAAGCCTTGATTGACCAGGCTAAGGCTGGCTTAGGTTTCCGTGACTTTGACAAAATTCCTCGTGATATTATCATCGAGGCAGGCTATGGCGACTACTTTACCCACGGTATTGGACACGGTATTGGACTGGATATCCATGAAGAGCCTTACTTTAGCCAAACTTCTACAGAAACTATTAAGGCAGGTATGGCATTGACAGATGAGCCAGGTATCTATATCGAAGGCAAATATGGCGTTCGTATCGAGGATGATATTCTGATTACAGAGACAGGTTGTGAATTATTGACCCTTGCTCCAAAAGAGTTGATAGTTATTTAAGAGTTAAACAACTCAAATGATTGACTTTTAAATTTTAAAGGTTTATACTGAAAGACGAAAACGGTAGGTGAGGCTACCATAGGGATACGGATGACTACCGCAAAGCAGTGGAGACACTACTCGTTGGTCAACAGTCCTGGTCGCGAAGGCCAAGACTAAGCTCATTACATTGCCCTATGGAGTTAAAGCTTGAACGAAAAACAGATAATTAGTTTTTTAATCCTGCCATTTTATGGTGGGATTTTCTACTGTTTAAATCAAAGAAAGGAGATAAACGATGCAAATTGACGATCATCCGGAACCGCACATACACAGCCAATCGCTGATTTGTGTCGTTCTGTCCTTATAAAGTGATTGGTCTCTGTGTATGAAACACATCATTCATACAGATAGGAGAAACCAATGAAAACTACAAAAGAAAGATTAGCAACAGCTATTCATACATCTTTAAACGAAACTCTATCTTTTTATAAGACAAGTCTAACAGGCTTGACTGAGGAGCAGGTGGAGAAAAATCGTGACCTATATGGCGAAAATACCATCACAAAGGGTCAAGAAGACAGTATCCTCAAAAAGATTTACGAATCCATTATCAATCCTTTTACGATTATCTTACTGGTCATCGCCGTGATTTCCTTGGTGACCAATGTCTGGTTGGCAAAACCAGGTCAAGAGGATCCGACGACTTCTATTATCATCGTTGTCCTAGTCCTCATTTCTGGTGGCATACGCTTTGTCCAAGAACTCCGTAGTGATAAGGCTGCGACCAATCTATCAAAAATGATTGTCAACACAGCGACTGTCATTCGTCAAGGAGAAATTCAAGAAGTACCTATCGATGATTTGGTAGTGGGTGACGTGGTTAAATTAAGCGCTGGAGACATGATTCCAGCAGATCTTCTTTTATTTGAGTCGCGCGATTTCTTTGTACAACAGTCGGGCTTGACAGGTGAAAGTGAATCGGTTGAAAAATTGGCCTTGACCAAGGCAACAGTTCAACAATCTGATAGTCTGCTAGAAGCAGAAGCGCTCTCCTTTATGGGAACCAATGTCTTGTCTGGTAGTGCCAAGGCCGTGGTTTTAGCAGTTGGTGATGATACCATGATGGGGGCCATTGAGCAGACTTTGAACACCTATGATGAGCCTACTTCGTTTGAACGGGAGATGAATAGTATTTCGTGGCTCTTGATTCGTTTGATGCTGGTCATGGTGCCTATCGTTTTCTTGTCCAATGGTTTAACAGATGGAGATTGGTTAGAAGCTGGCGTATTTGCTTTGAGTGTTGGTGTTGGATTGACACCTGAGATGCTTCCTATGATTATCACGGCCAGTCTAGCAAAGGGCTCCATCATTATGGCCAAGGAAAAAGTGGTTATCAAGAAACTCAATGCCATACAGGACTTAGGGGCGATTGATATTTTGTGTACAGATAAGACAGGAACTCTAACCCAAGACGAAATTGTCCTTGAATATCCCTTGGACATCCACGGACGCTTGGATTTGACCGTCTTGAGACGAGCTTATCTCAATTCTTATTTTCAAACGGGCTTGAAAAATTTGATGGACAGAGCCATCATCAAACGGACTGAAAAGGAAGCCAAAGAACACACCCTCTTACAAAATCTGGATCAAACTTTTCAAAAAATAGATGAGCTTCCCTTTGATTTTGAACGTAGACGGATGAGTGTTATCGTTAAGGATGAACACGAAGTTGTTAGTTTGGTAACCAAGGGTGCCCTAGAGGAAATGTTGACGATTTCCAGTTATGCGGAATACCAAGGAGTGATTACTCCCTTGACAGATGTTATTAGAGAAGAAATTTTAGCAGAAGTCAGACAACTAAATCAACAAGGTTTGCGTGTCTTGGGAGTGGCCTATAAGTCAGGTTTGAGGGAAGGCCATGCCTATACAGTTGATGATGAAGGGGAGATGATTCTAACTGGTTATTTAGCCTTCCTAGATCCTCCTAAACCATCTGCAGCACCAGCAATTAAGGCTCTATTAGAACATGGAGTTCAAACAAAAATTTTGACGGGAGACAACGAAAAAGTTACCCAAGCAGTCTGTGAAAAGGTTGGTTTGGATATCAATCAGATGCTGTTAGGATCTGAAATCGATCAGATGAGTGATCAAGAATTGGCTCAAGCCGTGGAGGAGGTAACCGTCTTTGCCAAGCTTTCACCTGACCAAAAAGCAAGGATTATTTTGCAATTTAAGGCTAATGGTCATGCTGTAGGCTATATGGGAGATGGGATCAATGATGCTCCTTCTATGAAAGTTGCAGATGTGGGAATTTCTGTTGATACAGCAGTAGATATTGCCAAAGAAACAGCTGATGTTATCCTACTTGATAAGGATCTCATGGTGCTTGAAAAAGGACTTGTTGAAGGGCGTAAGGTCTATGCCAATATGACCAAATATATCAAAATGACAGTGAGTTCTAATTTTGGAAATATCTTATCCCTATTGGTCTCTGGAATCTTTTTGCCATTTTTACCAATGGCACCAGTCCATTTGATTATCCTAAATCTAGTCTATGATTTGTCTTGTATTGCCTTGCCTTTTGACAAGGTGGATAAAGATTTTTTGAGAAATCCGCATACCTGGGAAGCTAAGTCCATCACACGTTTCATGATTTGGATGGGGCCTATATCTTCTGCCTTTGATATTTTGACCTTTATTTTGCTCTATTTTATCATTGTACCCATGACGACAGGTCAAGCTTATGTTCATGGGGCAGAGTCTGCCGTAGGATTTATTGTCTTGTTTCAGACAGGTTGGTTTATCGAGTCCATGTGGTCACAGACCATGGTTATTCATATGCTGCGTTCAGCTAAAATTCCCTTTTTACAAAGTCGTCCGGCTTGGCTAGTCCTTGTGACAACCTTATTGGCTGCAGCCTTTGTGACCTTCCTTCCCTACAGTCCACTCGCAATCCTACTTCATCTAACTCCTTTAAAACCGATTTATTTCATCTTTTTACTTTTCATCATTATTTTGTATATGATTAGCGTGACAATTGTGAAAAAAATTTATATCAAGAAATATCAAGAATGGCTGTAAATTTTATTTTGTCAAGAAAAAAGTACGAAAATGACGAAAAAAGTCAAAAAAATTTAAAAATAGGTCGCAAGTCGGATGTTTTTTATGGTATAATAGACTAAACTGATAGTAACATGTAGCGAAAGGGGTAGGTACATGATTAAAATTTATACAGTCTCAAGTTGTACTAGCTGTAAAAAAGCAAAAACCTGGCTCAATGCCCACCAGTTAAGTTATAAAGAACAAAACCTTGGTAAAGAAGGAATTACGAGAGAAGAATTACTGGATATTCTAACCAAAACAGATAACGGAATAGCCAGCATCGTTTCGTCTAAAAATCGCTATGCCAAAGCCCTTGGAGTGGATATTGAAGATTTGAGTGTCAATGAAGTCCTTAATCTGATTATGGAAACACCGAGAATTTTAAAGAGCCCAATCCTTGTGGATGAAAAACGCCTGCAAGTTGGCTATAAGGAAGACGATATTCGTGCCTTCCTACCACGCTCTGTCCGTAATGTAGAAAATGCAGAAGCACGTTTGCGTGCAGCTCTATAAACATCAAGGCTGGGAGCAATTCCCAGTCTTATTCTATTTTAATTTCAAAAAGAAAGAAGAAAGAAATGAAAAAAATAGTTCTTGTTAGTCTAGCTTTCCTTTTTGTCCTGGTTGGTTGCGGACAGAAAAAGGAAACTGGACCAGCTACAAAAACAGAAAAGGATACGCTTCAGTCGGCATTGCCAGTTATTGAGAATGCTGAGAAGAATACAGTTGTGACCAAGACTTTGGTCTTGCCCAAGTCAGATGATGGTAGCCAGCAGACACAAACCATTACTTACAAAGACAAGACTTTTTTGAGCTTAACGATTCAACAAAAACGTCCAGTCTCAGATGAGTTGAAGACCTATATTGACCAACATGGAGTGGAAGAAACTCAAAAAGCTCTTCTTGAGGCGGAGGAGAAGGATGAGTCCATCATAGAAGCTCGTAAATTGGCAGGATTTAAGCTTGAAACCAAATTATTGAGTGCAACAGAACTTCAAACAACAACTAGTTTTGATTTTCAAGTTCTGGATGTCAAGAAGGCTTCTCAGTTAGAATATTTGAAGAATATTGGCTTAGAAAATCTCTTGAAGAATGAACCAAGCAAATATATTTCAGACAGATTGGCAAATGGCGCGACAGAACAATAGAAAATCCAAATAAATAGACTGCCTGAATTGTAGAACGTAAGGAATTATGCTATAATGGTACTATTCTAAGGAAAGAGGGTGTTAGAATGGGATTTACTGAAGAAACAGTACGTTTTAAATTGGACGATTCCAATAAAAAAGAAATTAGCGAAACTTTGACTGATGTCTATGCTTCGTTGAACGATAAGGGCTACAACCCAATCAACCAAATCGTAGGTTACGTATTGAGTGGAGACCCTGCCTACGTTCCTCGTTATAATAATGCACGAAATCAAATCCGTAAGTATGAGCGTGATGAAATCGTTGAGGAATTGGTCCGCTACTACCTTAAAGGACAAGGAGTCGATCTGTAACCTATGAGAATTATGGGATTGGACGTCGGTTCAAAAACGGTAGGGGTGGCGATTAGCGATCCGCTCGGTTTTACGGCTCAAGGACTTGAAATCATCCAAATCAATGAGGAGCAAGGCCAATTTGGTTTTGACCGCGTTAAGGAGTTGGTTGATACTTATAAGGTGGAACGATTTGTAGTGGGCTTGCCTAAAAACATGAACAATACAAGCGGACCGCGCGTAGAAGCTAGTCAAGCATACGGAGCAAAGCTAGAAGAGCTTTTTGGTTTACCAGTAGACTATCAAGATGAACGCTTGACAACAGTGGCCGCTGAGCGTATGTTGATTGAACAAGCAGATATCAGTCGCAATAAGCGCAAGAAAGTCATTGATAAGTTAGCAGCTCAGCTGATTTTACAAAATTATTTAGATAGAAAATTTTAATATAATATAAAGGAGAGGCTATGTCACACGATCATAACCACGACCACGAAGAACGTGAACTAATTACACTAGTAGATGAGCAAGGAAATGAAACCTTGTTTGAAATCCTTTTGACGATTGATGGAAAAGAAGAATTTGGTAAAAACTATGTTCTTCTAGTACCAGTTAACGCAGAAGAAGACGAAGACGGACAAGTTGAAATCCAAGCTTACTCATTCATCGAAAACGAAGATGGAACAGAAGGCGAATTGCAACCAATCCCAGAAGACTCAGAAGACGAATGGAACATGATTGAAGAAGTCTTCAACAGCTTTATGGAGGAGTAAAAACATCCAGTGGACGTGTTTAGCCCTGCGCTAGAAAATAGAAACGCAGGCATATCCAGTGAACATTTTTACCCCAGTTCCTTAAAATAAGAGAGAACTGGTAAGTCCGGGGGACGTTTTTAGCCTGACGCTAAAAATAAAGACCGTAAGTAAGTCTGGGAGACTGTATCAGCCTAGCTCCTTGAAATAAGAGAGCTGGTGAATCTGGGTGGCGTTTTTAGCCCACGTTAATATCCATAGTTGCTAGTGATTAGCTAACCAGGTAAGAGGTCGGGATGAAAATCCTGACCTCATTTTTTGTTATCTACGGAATTTTGCTAGATAATTGATTAGACTTTTGTCAAGGAGATGTATATGTTTGAAGTAGAAGAATGGCTCCATAGTCGGATTGGTTTGAATTTTCGATCAGGTTTGGGCCGAATGCAACAAGCGGTGGATTTGTTGGGGAATCCCGAGAAGTCTTATCCTATTATCCACGTCACTGGGACTAATGGGAAAGGTTCTACCATTGCTTTTATGAGGGAGTTATTTATGGGGCATGGCAAAAAAGTTGCGACCTTTACCTCCCCTCATATCGTCTCTATTAATGATCGAATCTGCATTAATGGACAACCTATAGCAGACGCAGACTTTATCCGTTTAGCTGAGCAGGTCAAGGAGATGGAAAAAACGCTTCTGCAAACCCATGATCAGTTGTCCTTTTTTGAATTGCTGACCTTGATTGCTTTTCTCTACTTTAGGGAGCAAGCGGTGGATTTGGTTTTACTAGAAGTGGGAATTGGTGGTTTACTAGACACGACTAATGTGGTAACTGGAGAGCTTGCTGTCATTACTTCCATTGGACTTGACCATCAGGAGACTCTGGGTGACAGTGTAGCAGCAATTGCAGAGCAGAAAGCAGGTATTTTTAAGGCTGGTAAAAAGGCAGTGATTGCGAAATTGCCTCCAGAAGCTAGGCTTGTCTGTCAGAAAAAAGCCGAATCTTTAGCTGTTGACCTTTATCAGGCAAGCCAAGATTTTTCAATGCTGAATGGGGATTTTTCAAGTTCTTTACTAAATATTTCGCAGTTGAAAATAGGCTTAGAAGGAGCTTATCAGCAGGAAAATGCAGCCTTGGCGTTGCAAACTTTTCTTCTTTTTATGGGAGAAAGAAAGGAATCTGTTGATGAGCAGGTTGTAAGAAAGGCTTTGGAGAAGACCCATTGGGCTGGCCGTTTGGAGCGTATTTGTCCTCAGATTTACTTGGACGGTGCTCATAACCTTCCTGCCTTGACTCGCCTGGTGGAGTTTATCAAAGAAAAAGAGCAGGAAGGCTATCGTCCTCAAATCCTATTTGGAGCCTTGAAACGTAAGGATTATCAAGGGATGTTGGCTTATCTGACTGAGAATTTGCCTCAGGTGGAACTCAAGGTGACTGGTTTTGACTATCAGGGAGCTTTGGACGAAAGGGATGTGACAGGTTACGATATAGTTTCTTCTTACCGAGAATTTATCAGCAGTTTTGAAGAAAGAGCAGATACGCAGGACTTGTTATTCATTACAGGGTCTCTCTATTTTATCTCAGAAGTACGGGGCTACCTACTGGGGCATGAGCAGATGAATTGAACTCCTTTTTTGAACTTGTTATACTAGGGGAATTGCTGGTTAGAGAAAATTTCTCTAAATTGGTAGCAGAAAGGAAATCCATCATGAAATTAAAAAGATTCACACTTTCTCTTGCTTCTCTAGCAAGTCTTAGTCTCTTAGTAGCTTGTTCACAAAGAGCTCAACAGATTCAACAACCAGCAGCTCAAGCGCAAACACAACAAACTCAGCAATCACAACCTGCTGCTTCATCGTCTACAGAAAATACAAACTAGGTAGCAACAAGTTCTTCACAAAATGCGCCCGAGGCTCAACCGACCGATATTGATGGAACTTATACTGGTCAGGATGAAGGAGGCCGTATCACTTTGGTAGTGACTGGTACAACTGGTACATGGACTGAGTTCGAATCTGACGGGAATCAGAAAGTCAAACAGCTCACATTTGATGCAGCAAATCAACGCATGATTATTGGCGATGATGTCAAAATTTACACTGTAAACGGTAATCAAATCGTCGTAGATGATATGGATAGAGACCCATCGGACCAAATCGTTTTAGCTAAATAAGACTATGCAAGTAGAAAGTGCTGGATTTTTCATCCTTTTTACTTTTACCTAGAAAATAATCATAAATACTTGCCTTCTGTCGAATACCTGAGTTATACTAGTATCAATTACCTGTTTTTAGCATTCATACTCTTCGAAAATCAAATTCAAACCGCGTTAACGTCGCCTTGCCGTACTCAAGTACAGCCTGCGGCTAGTTTCCTAGTTTGCTCTTTGATTTTCATTGAGTATCAAAATATCAAGGAGGGGATATGAAATATAGAAAATTTCAATTATTGATGTCCAAGTATGGCTTTAGTCTTTCGATTATGCTACTTGAACTGTGTCTTGTTTTTGGTCTCTTTCTTTATTTAGGACGCATGGCTCCCATTTTATGGATTACTGTCCTCATTCTACTGAGTATCATCACAATCATTTCGATAGTCAACCGTAATACGACTCCTGAGAATAAGGTAACCTGGTTATTAGTAGCCTTTGTGCCAGTATTTGGCCCCTTGCTCTATCTGATGTTTGGTGAGAGGAGATTGTCCAAAAAAGAAATCAAACAACTGAAGAAGCTAGGCTCCATGCATTTCCAAGAAGCAAATAGCCAGCTACTAAAAGAGGAATTAAAAGAAAGTGACAAGGCGGCATATGGCGTCATCAAGTCCTTATTGAGTATGGATACCAATGCCGATGTCTATGATCAAACTGCCTCTACATATTTTCCTAGCGGAGAAGCCATGTGGAAAAAGATGGTAGAAGATCTTAAAAAGGCTGAGAAATTTATTTTCTTGGAATATTACATTATAGAAGAAGGTTTGATGTGGAATCGTATTCTAGAAATCTTGGAGCAAAAGGTCGCTCAAGGCATTGAGGTTAAACTGCTCTATGATGATATTGGCTGTATGGCTACTTTAACAGGAGATTATGCACATCGACTTCGTCAGCTGGGCATCGAGGCCCATAAATTCAATAAAGTTATTCCTCGTTTGACAGTGGCCTATAATAACAGAGATCATAGAAAAATATTGATTATTGATGGTCAGATAGCTTATACAGGAGGCATTAACTTAGCCGATGAGTACATTAACCACGTCGAGAGATTTGGTTATTGGAAGGATAGTGGAATTCGCTTGGACGGACTAGCAGTAAAAGCCCTGACACGCTTGTTTTTAACCACTTGGTACATCAATCGAGGAGAGATTAGTGATTTTGATCAATATCATTTAGAAAATCATTCTATCCCAAGTGACGGTTTAACCATTCCATACGGGAGTGGACCCAAGCCAATTTTTCGAACGCAGGTAGGAAAAAAAGTTTATCAGAGTTTGATCAATCAAGCAACGGAATCGGTCTATATTACGACACCTTATTTGATCATAGACTATGATTTAACAGAGACAATCAAAAATGCTGCTATGAGAGGGGTCGATGTTCGGATTATCACCCCTTACATACCAGATAAGAAGTTCATTCAGTTAGTCACAAGAGGGGCTTATCCAGACCTTCTTTCTGCTGGAGTTCGGATTTATGAGTATAGTCCAGGTTTTATTCATAGTAAGCAGATGTTGGTAGACGAAGATTTTGCGGTGGTGGGGACAATCAATCTCGACTACCGAAGCTTGGTACACCATTATGAAAATGCAGTCTTACTCTATAAAACTCCTTCTATAATGGAAATAGCCCGAGATTTTCAAAATATATTTGCAGATTCTCAGGAAGTCTATCCTCATTCTATCAAAACAAGCTGGTATCAAAAACTTGTAAAAGAAATCGCCCAGTTATTCGCTCCAATCTTATAAGAAATCTAGGACTGAGGACACAAACCAGTCCTATTTTTCTTGCCTTTTACGAATAGAAAGATATAGGAGGAACGATGCTGACTCAGAAAGAATTGGATTATATCATAACATTTAAACAGACACATTTACACCGTTTTCGGGAAATTGAAACCTTTGTGAAACTATGCAAAAAATCACTCAAACAGCCATCGCAAGCTGACAATCCTAGGACTTTTTGATATACTAAGACAGATAAATTGAATAGGAGAAACGATATGAGTGTGTATGGTAGAGTAGAAGAAGTTCATCAGGAGAATCGTGAACCTCTAGAATACCAAATCAAACAAGAATCGCATCATCGTGAATCAAGTCGTCTTCCTTTGGTGAAAATTTTACTATGGAGTACGCTTGTAACGGGGATAACTCTAGGAGTACCGCTATTACTCGATTTAATGAGTGCACAGGAAGTGCAGGATTTTTATACAGGTTGGGCCCTTCATCAGGCAGGGAAGATTTACAGCGATTATTATGGAAGTCAAGGTTTGCTTTATTATTTGCTGACTTACGTGACTCAGGGCGGATTTTTCTTTGCCATCTTTGAGTGGTTAGCCTTGGTAGCAGGAGGATTTTTCCTCTTTCGATCGGCAGACACCTTGACAGAGCAAGGAGACCAAGCTGGACAAGTGGTGACTATTTTTTACATGCTAGTTACAGGTCTTGCTTTTGGTGGAGGTTATGCGACTCTTTTAGCGCTTCCTTTCTTATTAGCAGCCTTTAGTTTAGTTGCGACTTATCTAAGCAATCCAAGCCATGATAAGGGATTTGTACGGATTGGGCTGGCTTTGGCAGGAGGATTTTTCTTTGCTCCCTTATCATCGCTCCTGTTTATTGCTGTAGTGAGTTTAGGCTTGTTGGTCTTTAACCTTGGGCATAGACGCTTTGCGCATGGGTTTTATCAGTTTCTTGCAGTGGCTTTAGGTTTTTCACTTATCTTTTATCCAACTGCCTACTATAGTGTTGCAACAGGAAGTTTTGGGGATGCCATTAGTGGTATTCGTTATCCTATTGACAGTATTAGCTTTGATTTCACTTCTAAAATTTTAGAGAATATGGCTTTTTATGGCTTGTTGTCCCTTGGTTTGGGATTTGTGGTTTGTATCTTTTTAGGTCTCTTTCAATCCAAGCCCTCTAAACTATACGTCATTTCGGTTCCTGCAAGTCTTGTGACAATTTTAGGTTTGATTTTGCTTTTCTTTTCACAAGAGCCTCTGCACGCTTCTTATTTGATGGTCGTCTTCCCTGTTTTCCTACTTTTATTGGTAACCAATATTAAGAGTCAACAGAGGGGGCGTAGTGTTAGAAGAAGACGAAGAGAAACGCCAGTTAGCCTATGGAGTCGTTTTTTTAAAGGAAATCTATATCTGCCAGTTTTAGGGCTTGTCTATCTTTTGACTGTTCCTTTTTTGATGAAGTTTGTCCTTTATCCGGTACCTTATCAAGAACGTAATCGTCTTGCTGATTTGGTAAAAGAGGAGACAAATACGGAAGATGCTATCTATGCATGGGATGATACTGCGACTCTTTATCGTAAGAGTGAGCGCTTGTCGCCATCGGCGATTTTGTCTCCCGTGCACTATACAGCAACTGAGGAAAACCGGAATAAGCTACTCAATGACTTGAAAGAAAAACAACCTAAGGTGATTGTGGTGAATGACAAGGTGCCAGTCTGGTCTGAAGTGGAAACACTCTTAAAAGAAAATTACCAACCAGTAAAGACGGATTACTCAGAGTTTAAAGTCTATAAAATTAAATAACCAAATCAATATCTTGTGTATTTTTAAAAATTTTAGGATTTTTAACACAAGATATTGATTTTTCTTTTTAGAGTGGTATAATACTTTTTAGAAAGAACATTTTAGAAAAGAGAATGCATATGATTGCACTAGAAGAAAAAATTACAATTTTGCCAACTCTCTTCGTCGAGAAACGAGATGGGAGACGTGTTGTATTTGATGTGGATAAGATTGACAAGGCTCTCCACAAGGCGGCAGACAAGGTTATGGATGTGACACCCTTAGTCGAAAAGCGCCTAAATGCTCTGACCGAGCGAATTGTCACAGAAATTCATAGTCGCTTTCCAAAAGGGGTTAAGATTTACGAAATTCAAAATATCGTAGAACATGAACTGCTTGAAGCCAAAGAATATGCGCTGGCTGAGGAGTATATTACTTATCGGACACAGAGGGATTTTGATCGTTCAAAAGCGACAGATATTAACTTTAGTATTCATAAGCTTCTTAATAAAGATCAGGCAGTTGTCAATGAAAATGCCAATAAAGATAGCGATGTCTTTAATACCCAGCGTGATTTGACAGCGGGTATCGTTGGAAAATCAATCGGACTGCAAATGCTTCCTAAGCACGTAGCCAATGCCCACCAAAAGGGGGATATCCACTATCACGATTTGGACTACAGTCCCTATACCCCTATGACCAACTGCTGTTTGATTGATTTCAAGGGGATGTTGGAAAATGGTTTTAAGATTGGAAATGCAGAGGTAGAAAGTCCCAAGTCTATCCAGACTGCGACAGCTCAGATTTCGCAAATCATCGCCAACGTTGCTTCTAGCCAGTATGGTGGCTGTTCAGCTGACCGTATCGATGAAGTTTTGGCGCCTTATGCAGAGAAGAATTACCAAAAACACCTCAAAGATGCGGAAGAATGGGTCTTACCTGAAAAACGGGAAGATTACGCTTGGAAGAAAACCCAAAAAGACATCTACGATGCTATGCAATCCCTTGAGTATGAAATCAATACTCTCTTCACTTCAAATGGACAAACACCTTTTACTTCGCTAGGTTTTGGTATGGGAACCAGTCGTTTTGAACGAGAAATTCAAAAAGCTATTTTAAACATTCGCATCAAGGGGCTCGGTTCAGAACACCGCACAGCTATCTTCCCTAAACTTATTTTCACTCTGAAAAGAGGCCTTAATTTAGAGGAAGGGACAACCAACTACGACATCAAGCAGTTGGCTCTTGAGTGTGCAACAAAACGGATGTATCCGGATGTTTTGTCCTATGATAAGATTGTTGACTTGACAGGTTCCTTCAAGGTACCTATGGGCTGTCGTTCTTTCCTCCAAGGATGGAAAGACGAGAATGGTGTAGAAGTCAATTCGGGTCGGATGAATTTAGGTGTTGTGACGGTCAACCTTCCTCGTATTGCCCTCGAGTCTGAGGGAGACATGAATAAGTTCTGGGAAATCTTCAACGAGCGGATGAATATCGCTGAAGATGCTCTGGTTTACCGTGTTGAACGTACTAAAGAGGCGACACCAGCCAATGCTCCTATCCTTTATCAATACGGTGCTTTTGGCCATCGTCTAGGTAAAGAAGAAAGTATTGACCAGCTCTTTAAGAATCGTCGAGCGACCGTTTCGCTGGGCTATATCGGTTTGTACGAGGTAGCGACAGTTTTCTTTGGAAATAGCTGGGAACACAATCCAGAAGCCAAGGAATTCACGCTAGACATCATTCGCGATATGAAACGCCGGGTAGAAGAGTGGTCTGACCAATATGGCTACCATTTCTCTATCTACTCAACACCATCTGAAAGTCTGACAGACCGTTTCTGCCGACTAGATACAGAGAAGTTTGGTTCTATTCTTGATATTACAGACAAGGAATACTACACCAATTCTTTCCACTACGATGTTCGTAAAAATCCAACACCGTTTGAAAAATTGGACTTTGAGAAAGTCTATCCAGAAGCAGGTGCGTCAGGTGGTTTCATCCATTACTGTGAGTATCCAGTCCTCCAGCAAAATCCAAAGGCCTTGGAAGCTGTCTGGGATTATGCCTATGACCGTGTGGGTTATCTGGGAACTAATACTCCAATTGACCGTTGCTACAAGTGTGACTTTGAAGGGGATTTTGAACCAACTGAGAGAGGATTTGCTTGTCCCAACTGTGGCAATAGCGACCCTAAAACAGTGGACGTTGTTAAACGGACTTGTGGCTATCTTGGCAATCCTCAAGCGAGACCGATGGTCAACGGCCGTCACAAGGAAATCGCTGCGCGTGTCAAACATATGAATGGCTCAACGATTAAAATAGCTGGTCATCAAGTAACAAATTAGAAAGAAATGAAATGGGAAAATATCAATTAGACGATAAGGGGCGCGCACAAGTGAACCGCTATCACGAGAAACACTCTAAAGGTGGGGCTGGTAAAAAAGAACGCTTGCTTAGCCTCAGAGAACAATTTTTAAACAAGAACAAGAAAAAATAAAAGTGAGAGTCAACTCTCGCTTTTCTCTTAGTGGGAGGTAGTGATGGAATTACGCAGACCAAGATTAGCAGATAAAGAAACAGTTTTAGAGATGATGACAGAGTTTGAAAAGAGCCAATCAGCCCATGATGGAGGATTTTGGGATACAGAGAACTTTGTGTATGAAGAATGGTTGGAAACAAATATGCAAAAAGAGATGGGAATAAGCTTGCCTGAAAATCGTGTTCCTTCTATTCAATTTGTATCATTTGATGATATAGGTCGTGCTCTAGGATTTTTGAATCTGCGATTGAGACTGAATGAGGGGTTATTGAATTATGCTGGCCACATTGGCTACTCTATTCGTCCATCAGAAAGAGGCAAAGGTTATGCTAAAGGGACTCTCCGTCAGGGCTTGCAAGTTACTAAGGAAAAGAACATCAAGAAAGCTCTTGTGACCTGTAGTGTGAATAATCCTGCTAGCAGAGCAGTCATTCTAGCAAATGGTGGGCTCCTTGAGGATGTTCGTAATGGAGTTGAGCGTTATTGGATAGAGGTAGCGAATGAATAATCCAAAACCACAAGAATGGAAAAGTGAGGAGCTCAGTCAAGGCCGTATCATTGACTACAAGGCCTTTAACTTTGTGGACGGAGAAGGCGTGCGTAACTCCCTCTATGTATCAGGCTGCATGTTTCACTGCGAGGGGTGTTATAATGTAGCGACTTGGTCTTTTAATGCTGGCATTCCATTTACAGCAGAATTAGAAGAACAGATCATGGCAGACCTTGCCCAGCCCTATGTTCAAGGATTGACCTTGCTGGGAGGGGAGCCCTTCCTCAATACGGGCATTCTCTTACCTCTCGTTAAACGCATTCGAAAGGAATTACCAGAAAAAGACATCTGGTCCTGGACGGGCTATACATGGGAAGAAATGATGTTGGAAACTCCAGATAAACTGGAACTCTTATCGCTAATTGACATCCTTGTAGATGGACGATACGATCGAACTAAGAGAAATCTTATGCTTCAGTTTCGAGGTTCGTCCAACCAACGAATTATAGATGTGCAAAAATCGCTCCAAAGTGGGCAAGTAGTGATTTGGGACAAGCTTAATGACGGAAAAGAAAGCTATGAACAGGTGAAGAGAGAATGAAGAAAAAAGACTTAGTAGACCAACTAGTCTCAGAGATCAAGACGGGGAAAGTCAGGACACTGGGAATATACGGTCATGGGGCTTCGGGTAAATCAACTTTTGCACAGGAATTGTACCAAACCCTAGATTCTGCAAAGGTAAACTTATTGGAAACCGATCCTTACATTGCTTCAAATCGTCATTTAATGGTGCCAAAGGAGACTCCAGACCAAAAAGTGACCGCTTGTTTACCTGTGGCTCATGAACTGGTAAGTTTAGAAAGAGACATTCTCGCTTTAAAGGCTGGCATGGATGTCTTAACAATTGAAGAACCTTGGAAGGCTAGTGAGGTCTTGTCTGGAGCAAAACCGATTTTGATTGTCGAAGGGATGTCTGTTGGCTTTTTACCCAAAGAACTCTTTGACAAAACCATCTGTTTCTACACGGATGAGGAGACCGAATTAAAGCGGCGCCTTGCTAGAGATACGACTGTGAGAAATCGCGATGCATCCTTTATATTGGCTAGCCATCAGATGAGACGGGAGCAGTATCTGCGATACTATAAAGAAACTGAGTCTAAGGCGGATGTCTTAGTGGATCAATCAGAAGGTAAATTCGAAGTCAAGAGAACTCAAATTATATAGAAGAAAATCCCTAATTTTAAAAAGAAAAAATAGGAAAACAGTTTCATCGTAAAAAAATGAAAAAACAGCAACAAATCCCTTGCAATCGCAGGGGCTTTGTGTTATTCTATTATGGTGCTGTAAATTACAGCTTTAGCTTTGATGCAAGAGGTTGCGATACGCTCGGTTGCATTGCCACGCAACACCGCGTCGGTTTTCTTGTGGAGCTAGCCTATTATCTTAAATAGACGAAAAGGAGAAAAAGATGGCAAACAAAAAAATCCGTATCCGTTTGAAAGCTTACGAACACCGTACGCTTGATACAGCGGCTGCAAAAATCGTAGAATCAGCTACTCGTACAGGTGCACAAGTTGCGGGTCCAATCCCACTTCCAACTGAACGTAGCCTCTACACAATCATTCGTGCGACTCACAAATACAAAGACTCTCGCGAACAATTTGAAATGCGTACACACAAACGTTTGATCGATATCGTTAACCCAACTCAAAAAACAGTTGACGCTTTGATGAAATTGGATCTTCCAAGTGGTGTAAACGTAGAAATCAAACTTTAATCTAAAATATAAAAGAGCAGAGGCTGGTGTTTCAATTTAATTGAACACGGGCTAAACTCGGTGTGAAAAAGACAAACTTCCTAGTGTCTGCTAGACACTGCGTCAGTTTTCTGTTTTCACTTTGAGTTTGACGCCCTTTGTATCTTAGACTTGAGCATAAAAAACGCTCGTTAAAAACTTTTTGAATAAAAAATATAGAAAAGGAACTATTTTCTCATGACAAAAGGAATCTTAGGGAAAAAAGTGGGAATGACTCAAATCTTCACTGAAGCTGGCGAATTGATCCCTGTAACAGTTATTGAAGCAACTCCAAACGTTGTTCTTCAAGTTAAAACTGTTGAAACAGACGGATACAACGCTATCCAAGTTGGTTTCGATGACAAACGCGAAGTATTGAGCAACAAACCTGCTAAAGGACATGTAGCGAAAGCTAACACGGCTCCTAAGCGCTTCATTCGTGAATTCAAAAACGTTGAAGGCTTGGAAGTTGGTGCTGAAATCACAGTTGAAACATTCGCAGCTGGAGACGTTGTTGACGTAACTGGTACTTCTAAAGGTAAAGGTTTCCAAGGTGTTATCAAACGCCACGGACAATCACGTGGACCAATGGCTCACGGTTCTCGTTACCACCGTCGTCCAGGTTCTATGGGACCTGTTGCACCTAACCGCGTATTCAAAGGTAAAAACCTTGCAGGACGTATGGGTGGCGACCGCGTAACAATTCAAAACCTTGAAGTTGTACAAGTTGTTCCAGAAAAGAACGTCATCCTTATCAAAGGTAACGTACCAGGTGCTAAGAAATCTCTTATCACTATCAAATCAGCAGTTAAAGCTGGTAAATAATAAGGAAAGGGGAATACAGTCAAAATGGCAAATGTAACATTATTCGACCAAACTGGTAAACAAGCGGGTGAAGTTGTTCTTAACGATGCAGTATTTGGTATCGAACCAAATGAATCAGTTGTGTTTGATGTAATCATCAGCCAACGCGCAAGCCTTCGTCAAGGAACACACGCTGTTAAAAACCGCTCTGCAGTATCAGGTGGTGGACGCAAACCATGGCGTCAAAAAGGAACTGGACGTGCTCGTCAAGGTTCTATCCGCTCACCACAATGGCGTGGTGGTGGTGTTGTCTTCGGGCCAACTCCACGTTCATACGGCTACAAACTTCCACAAAAAGTTCGTCGCCTAGCTCTTAAATCAGTTTACTCTGAAAAAGTTGCTGAAAACAAATTTGTAGCCGTTGATTCTCTTGAATTTACAGCTCCAAAAACTGCTGAATTTGCAAAAGTTCTTGCAGCATTGAGCATCGATTCTAAAGTTCTTGTTATCCTTGAAGAAGGAAATGAATTAGCAGCTCTTTCAGCTCGTAACCTTCCAAACGTGAAAGTTGCAACTGCTACAACTGCAAGTGTTCTTGACATCGCAAATAGCGACAAACTTCTTGTCACACAAGCAGCTATCTCTAAAATCGAGGAGGTTCTTGCATAATGAATTTGTATGATGTTATCAAAAAACCTGTCATCACTGAAAGCTCAATGGCTCAACTTGAAGCAGGAAAATATGTATTTGAAGTTGACACTCGTGCACACAAACTTTTGATCAAGCAAGCTGTTGAAGCTGCTTTCGAAGGTGTTAAAGTTGCTAATGTTAACACAATCAACGTAAAACCAAAAGCTAAACGTGTTGGACGTTACACTGGTTTTACTAACAAAACTAAAAAAGCTATCATCACACTTACAGCTGATTCAAAAGCAATCGAGTTGTTTGCTGCTGAAGCTGAATAATCTAAGGAGGAAATATCGTGGGAATTCGTGTTTATAAACCAACAACAAACGGTCGCCGTAATATGACTTCTTTGGATTTCGCTGAAATCACAACAAGCACTCCTGAAAAATCATTGCTTGTTGCATTGAAGAGCAAGGCTGGTCGTAACAACAACGGTCGTATCACAGTTCGTCACCAAGGTGGTGGACACAAACGTTTCTACCGTTTGGTTGACTTCAAACGTAACAAAGACAACGTTGAAGCAGTTGTTAAAACAATCGAGTACGATCCAAACCGTTCTGCAAACATCGCTCTTGTACACTACACTGACGGTGTGAAAGCATACATCATCGCTCCAAAAGGTCTTGAAGTAGGTCAACGTATCGTTTCAGGTCCAGAAGCAGATATCAAAGTCGGAAACGCTCTTCCACTTGCTAACATCCCAGTTGGTACTTTGATCCACAACATCGAGTTGAAACCAGGTCGTGGTGGTGAATTGGTACGTGCTGCTGGAGCATCTGCTCAAGTATTGGGTCAAGAAGGTAAATACGTTCTTGTTCGTCTTCAATCAGGTGAAGTTCGTATGATTCTTGGAACTTGCCGTGCTACAGTTGGTGTTGTCGGAAACGAACAACACGGACTTGTAAACCTTGGTAAAGCAGGACGTAGCCGTTGGAAAGGTATCCGCCCAACAGTTCGTGGTTCTGTAATGAACCCTAACGATCACCCACACGGTGGTGGTGAAGGTAAAGCACCAGTTGGTCGTAAAGCACCATCTACTCCATGGGGCAAACCTGCTCTTGGTCTTAAAACTCGTAACAAGAAAGCGAAATCTGACAAACTTATCGTTCGTCGTCGCAACGAGAAATAATATTAAACTAGTCGCTTAAGCAACTAGTAAATCCGCCAGCTCGGTAGCGCTCCATAGGAGCGCAAGCCGCTGTGGTACAACATTTAAAGGAGAAAATATAAAAATGGGACGCAGTCTTAAAAAAGGACCTTTCGTCGATGAGCATTTGATGAAAAAAGTTGAAGCTCAAGCTAACGACGAAAAGAAAAAAGTTATTAAAACTTGGTCACGTCGTTCAACGATCTTCCCAAGTTTCATTGGTTACACTATTGCAGTTTATGACGGTCGTAAACACGTACCTGTTTACATCCAAGAAGACATGGTAGGTCACAAACTTGGTGAATTTGCACCAACTCGTACTTACAAAGGTCACGCTGCAGACGACAAGAAAACACGTAGAAAATAAGGAGAACATAAATGGCAGAAATTACTTCAGCTAAAGCAATGGCTCGTACAGTACGTGTTTCACCTCGTAAATCACGTCTTGTTCTTGATAACATCCGTGGTAAAAGCGTAGCCGATGCAATCGCAATCTTGACATTCACTCCAAACAAAGCTGCTGAAATCATCTTGAAAGTTTTGAACTCAGCTGTAGCTAACGCTGAAAACAACTTTGGTTTGGATAAAGCTAACTTGGTAGTATCTGAAGCATTCGCAAACGAAGGACCAACTATGAAACGTTTCCGTCCACGTGCGAAAGGTTCAGCTTCACCAATCAACAAACGTACAGCTCACATTACTGTAGCTGTTGCAGAAAAATAAGGAGGTAAAATCGTGGGTCAAAAAGTACATCCAATTGGTATGCGTGTCGGCATCATCCGTGATTGGGATGCCAAATGGTATGCTGAAAAAGAATACGCGGATTACCTTCATGAAGATCTTGCAATCCGTAAATTCGTTCAAAAAGAACTTGCTGACGCAGCAGTTTCAACTATCGAAATCGAACGCGCAGTAAACAAAGTTAACGTTTCACTTCACACTGCTAAACCAGGTATGGTTATCGGTAAAGGTGGTGCTAACGTTGATGCACTCCGTGCAAAACTTAACAAATTGACTGGAAAACAAGTACACATCAACATCATCGAAATCAAACAACCTGATTTGGATGCTCACCTTGTAGGTGAAGGTATTGCTCGTCAATTGGAGCAACGTGTTGCTTTCCGTCGTGCACAAAAACAAGCAATCCAACGTGCAATGCGTGCTGGAGCTAAAGGAATCAAAACTCAAGTATCAGGTCGTTTGAACGGTGCAGATATCGCCCGTGCTGAAGGATACTCTGAAGGAACTGTTCCACTTCACACACTTCGTGCAGATATCGATTACGCTTGGGAAGAAGCAGATACTACATACGGTAAACTTGGTGTTAAAGTATGGATCTACCGTGGTGAAGTTCTTCCAGCTCGCAAAAACACTAAAGGAGGTAAATAACCAATGTTAGTACCTAAACGTGTTAAACACCGTCGTGAATTCCGTGGAAAAATGCGCGGTGAAGCAAAAGGTGGAAAAGAAGTAGCATTCGGTGAATACGGTCTTCAAGCTACAACTAGCCACTGGATCACTAACCGCCAAATCGAAGCTGCTCGTATCGCCATGACTCGTTACATGAAACGTGGTGGTAAAGTTTGGATTAAAATCTTCCCACACAAATCATACACTGCTAAAGCTATCGGTGTGCGTATGGGATCTGGTAAAGGGGCACCTGAAGGTTGGGTAGCACCAGTTAAACGTGGTAAAGTGATGTTCGAAATCGCTGGTGTATCTGAAGAGATCGCTCGCGAAGCGCTTCGTCTTGCTAGCCACAAATTGCCAGTTAAATGTAAATTCGTAAAACGTGAAGCAGAATAAGGAGAAGGCATGAAACTTAATGAAGTAAAAGAATTTGTTAAAGAACTTCGTGGTCTTTCTCAAGAAGAACTCGCGAAGCGCGAAAACGAATTGAAAAAAGAATTGTTTGAACTTCGTTTCCAAGCTGCTACTGGTCAATTGGAACAAACAGCTCGCTTGAAAGAAGTTAAAAAACAAATCGCTCGTATCAAAACAGTTCAATCTGAAGCGAAATAATAGACTAGGGAAGGAGAAATTTCAATGGAACGCAATAATCGTAAAGTTCTTGTTGGACGTGTTGTATCTGACAAAATGGACAAGACAATCACAGTTGTAGTTGAAACAAAACGTAACCACCCAGTCTATGGTAAACGTATTAACTACTCTAAAAAATACAAAGCTCATGATGAAAACAATGTTGCCAAAGAAGGCGATATCGTACGTATCATGGAAACTCGCCCGCTTTCAGCTACAAAACGTTTCCGTCTTGTAGAAGTTGTTGAAGAAGCGGTCATCATCTAATCAAACCTGAAAGGAGAAAACTGAAATGATTCAAACAGAAACTCGTTTGAAAGTCGCAGACAACAGCGGTGCTCGCGAAATCTTGACTATCAAAGTTCTTGGTGGTTCAGGACGTAAATTTGCAAACATCGGTGATGTTATCGTGGCATCTGTAAAACAAGCTACTCCTGGTGGTGCGGTTAAAAAAGGTGACGTTGTTAAAGCAGTTATCGTTCGTACTAAATCAGGTGCTCGTCGTGCTGATGGTTCATACATCAAATTTGACGAAAACGCAGCAGTTATCATCCGTGAAGATAAAACTCCTCGCGGAACACGTATCTTTGGCCCAGTTGCACGTGAATTGCGTGAAGGTGGCTTCATGAAGATCGTGTCACTTGCTCCAGAAGTACTTTAATTTTTAGAAACAAACTAGTCCCCTAGCTTCAAGCTAGGGTGCCCTTATGGGCGTAAGAAAAATCAAGGAGAAACCTAATGTTTGTAAAAAAAGGCGACAAAGTTCGCGTAATCGCTGGTAAAGATAAGGGAACAGAAGCTGTTGTCCTTACTGCCCTTCCAAAAGTAAACAAAGTTATCGTTGAAGGTGTTAACATCGTTAAGAAACACCAACGTCCAACTAACGAGCTTCCTCAAGGTGGAATCATCGAGAAAGAAGCAGCTATCCACGTATCAAACGTTCAAGTTTTGGACAAAAATGGTGTAGCTGGTCGTGTTGGTTACAAATTTGTAGACGGTAAAAAAGTTCGCTACAACAAAAAATCAGGCGAAGTGCTTGATTGATCACGAAGGAAAGGAGAAGTATAATGGCAAATCGTTTAAAAGAAAAATATCTTAATGAAGTAGTTCCTGCTTTGACAGAACAATTCAACTACTCATCAGTGATGGCTGTACCTAAAGTAGATAAGATCGTTTTGAACATGGGTGTTGGTGAAGCTGTATCAAACGCTAAAAGCCTTGAAAAAGCTGCTGAAGAATTGGCACTTATCTCAGGTCAAAAACCACTTATCACTAAAGCTAAAAAATCAATCGCCGGCTTCCGTCTTCGTGAAGGTGTTGCGATCGGTGCAAAAGTTACCCTTCGTGGTGAACGTATGTACGAATTCTTGGATAAATTGGTTTCAGTTTCACTTCCACGTGTGCGTGACTTCCACGGTGTTCCAACAAAGTCATTTGATGGACGCGGAAACTACACACTTGGTGTGAAAGAACAATTGATCTTCCCAGAAATCAACTTCGATGACGTTGACAAAACTCGTGGTCTTGACATCGTTATCGTAACAACTGCTAACACTGACGAAGAGTCACGTGCATTGCTTACAGGCCTTGGAATGCCTTTTGCAAAATAATATAGGAGGTAAATCTAATGGCTAAAAAATCAATGATTGCTAAGAACAAACGTCCAGCGAAGTTCTCTACTCAAGCTTATACTCGTTGTGAAAAATGTGGTCGTCCACATTCAGTTTACCGCAAATTTAAACTTTGCCGTGTTTGCTTCCGTGAATTAGCTTACAAAGGACAAATCCCTGGTGTAACAAAAGCATCTTGGTAATTCTAACTTTCAATCCCGTCGTGATTCGTCGTTATCTGCTTTTGCCTAACTCAAGTTATGCCTGCAAGCAGATGCCTAGACTCACTTAGGAATTGAAACCTAGAAACATATTCTGAGCCTAGCTCAATCATTAACTAGCAAGTGCAACTTGCAAACTACTAGTAAGAGGAGAAAAACAAAATGGTTATGACTGACCCAATCGCAGACTTCCTAACTCGTATTCGTAACGCTAACCAAGCTAAACACGAAGTACTTGAAGTACCTGCATCAAACATCAAAAAAGGGATTGCTGAAATCCTTAAACGCGAAGGTTTTGTAAAAAACGTTGAAATCATCGAAGATGACAAACAAGGCATCATCCGTGTATTCCTTAAATACGGACCAAACGGTGAGAAAGTTATCACTAACTTGAAACGTGTTTCTAAACCAGGACTTCGTGTCTACAAAAAACGTGAAGACCTTCCAAAAGTTCTTAATGGACTTGGAATTGCTATCCTTTCAACTTCTGAAGGTTTGCTTACTGATAAAGAAGCACGCCAAAAGAATGTTGGTGGTGAGGTTATCGCTTACGTTTGGTAATATTTAGCTCCCAATTTCTTTGTGACTCTTCGTTATCGTCTCTTGTCTAACCCAAAGTTATGCCTGCGAGACGATGCCTAGATTCACTTTGAAATTGAAACCTAAATGTTCCTTTAAATCGAGAAATCGATTTAACCCCGTGAAAACTGGCCGTTCTGGCCTGACAATCTAACAGGAGAAAATAAACATGTCACGTATTGGTAATAAAGTTATCGTGTTGCCTGCTGGTGTTGAAATCACTAACAATGACAACCTTGTAACTGTAAAAGGACCTAAAGGAGAACTTACTCGTGAGTTCTCAAAAGATATTGAAATCCGTGTGGAAGGTACTGAAGTAACTCTTCACCGTCCAAACGATTCAAAAGAAATGAAAACTATCCACGGAACTACTCGTGCCCTTTTGAACAACATGGTTGTTGGTGTATCAGAAGGATTCAAGAAAGAACTTGAAATGCGCGGGGTTGGTTACCGTGCACAACTTCAAGGATCTAAACTTGTTTTGGCTGTTGGTAAATCTCATCCAGACGAAGTTGAAGCTCCAGAAGGAATTACTTTTGAACTTCCAAACCCAACAACAATCGTTGTTAGCGGAATTTCAAAAGAAGTAGTTGGTCAAACAGCTGCTTACGTACGTAGCCTTCGTTCACCAGAACCATATAAAGGTAAAGGTATCCGTTACGTTGGTGAATTCGTTCGCCGTAAAGAAGGTAAAACAGGTAAATAATGTTGAGTGGTTGATTTTCAACCACCAACCTATTTTCCAACTTTGTGCATAGCACACGATTTAAAACTAAAGAGGTGAAAACTGTGATTTCAAAACCAGATAAAAACAAACTCCGCCAAAAACGCCACCGTCGCGTTCGCGGAAAACTCTCTGGAACTGCTGATCGCCCACGTTTGAACGTATTCCGTTCTAATACAGGCATCTACGCTCAAGTGATTGATGACGTAGCGGGTGTAACGCTCGCAAGTGCTTCAACTCTTGACAAAGAAGTTTCAAAAGGAACTAAAACTGAACAAGCCGTTGCTGTCGGTAAACTCGTTGCAGAACGTGCAAACGCTAAAGGTATTTCAGAAGTGGTGTTCGACCGCGGTGGATATCTATATCACGGACGTGTGAAAGCTTTGGCTGATGCAGCTCGTGAAAACGGATTGAAATTCTAATAGGAGGACACTAGAAAATGGCATTTAAAGACAATGCAGTTGAATTAGAAGAACGCGTAGTTGCTGTCAACCGTGTTACAAAAGTTGTTAAAGGTGGACGTCGTCTTCGTTTCGCAGCTCTTGTTGTTGTTGGTGACCACAACGGTCGCGTAGGATTTGGTACTGGTAAAGCTCAAGAAGTTCCAGAAGCAATCCGTAAAGCAGTAGATGATGCTAAGAAAAACTTGATCGAAGTTCCTATGGTTGGAACAACAATCCCACACGAAGTTCTTTCAGAATTCGGTGGAGCTAAAGTATTGTTGAAACCTGCTGTAGAAGGTTCTGGAGTTGCCGCTGGTGGTGCAGTTCGTGCCGTTGTGGAATTGGCAGGTGTGGCAGATATTACATCTAAATCACTTGGTTCTAACACTCCAATCAACATTGTTCGTGCAACTGTTGAAGGTTTGAAACAATTGAAACGCGCTGAAGAAGTTGCTGCCCTTCGTGGTATTTCAGTTTCTGATTTGGCATAAGAAAGGGGATAAAATGGCTCAAATTAAAATTACTTTGACTAAGTCTCCAATCGGACGCATTCCATCACAACGTAAAACTGTTGTAGCACTTGGACTTGGCAAATTGAACAGCTCTGTTATTAAAGAAGACAACGCTGCTATCCGTGGTATGATCACAGCAGTATCTCACTTGGTAACAGTTGAAGAAGTAAACTAATGAATTTTTAGGGGATGTGCACTATACCATCCCCTAAAACTAGATATAGTCATCTATGATGACGTCGTATAGGCGAGTTGATGGGGGAGACAACCTTTTCTCCCTTATCGGCGCTAGCATTTTACAAAAGAGGAGAAAATAAAAATGAAACTTCATGAATTGAAACCTGCAGAAGGTTCTCGTAAAGTACGTAACCGCGTTGGTCGTGGTACTTCATCAGGTAACGGTAAAACATCTGGTCGTGGTCAAAAAGGTCAAAAAGCTCGTAGCGGTGGCGGAGTTCGCCTTGGTTTTGAAGGTGGACAAACTCCATTGTTCCGTCGTCTTCCAAAACGTGGATTCACTAACATCAACGCTAAAGAATACGCAATTGTGAACCTTGACCAATTGAACGTCTTTGAAGATGGTGCTGAGGTTACTCCAGTTGTTCTTATCGAATCAGGAATTGTTAAAGCTGAAAAATCAGGTATTAAAATTCTTGGTAACGGTGAGTTGACTAAGAAATTGACTGTGAAAGCAGCTAAATTCTCTAAATCAGCTGAAGAAGCTATCACTGCTAAAGGTGGTTCAGTAGAAGTCATCTAAGAGAGGTGACCTATGTTTTTTAAATTATTAAGAGAAGCTCTTAAAGTCAAGCAAGTTCGATCAAAAATTTTATTTACAATTTTTATCGTTTTGGTCTTTCGTATCGGGACTAGCATTACAGTTCCTGGTGTGAATGCCAATAGCTTGAATGCTTTAAGTGGATTATCCTTCTTAAACATGTTGAGCTTGGTGTCGGGGAATGCCCTAAAAAACTTTTCGATTTTTGCCCTAGGAGTGAGTCCCTATATCACTGCTTCTATCGTTGTCCAACTCTTGCAAATGGATATTTTACCCAAGTTTGTAGAGTGGGGAAAACAAGGGGAAGTAGGCCGAAGAAAATTGAATCAAGCTACTCGTTATATTGCTCTAGTTCTCGCTTTTGTGCAATCTATCGGGATTACAGCTGGTTTTAATACCTTGGCTGGAGCTCAATTGATTAAAACTGCTTTAACTCCACAAGTTTTTCTGACGATTGGTATCATCTTAACAGCTGGTAGTATGATTGTCACTTGGTTGGGTGAGCAAATTACAGATAAGGGATACGGAAACGGTGTTTCCATGATTATCTTTGCCGGGATTGTTGCCTCAATTCCAGAGATGATTCAGGGCATCTATGTGGACTACTTTGTGAACGTGCCAAGTAGCCGTATCACTTCATCTATCATTTTCGTAATCATTTTGATTATTACTGTATTGTTGATTATTTACTTTACAACTTATGTTCAACAAGCAGAATACAAAATTCCAATCCAATATACTAAGGTTGCACAAGGTGCTCCATCTAGCTCTTATCTTCCTTTGAAGGTAAACCCTGCTGGAGTTATCCCTGTTATCTTTGCCAGTTCGATTACTGCAGCGCCTGCGGCGATTCTTCAATTTTTGAGCGCTACAGGTCATGATTGGGCTTGGGTAAGGGTAGCACAAGAGATGTTGGCAACCACTTCACCAACTGGTATTGCCATGTATGCTTTATTGATTATTCTCTTTACATTCTTCTATACGTTTGTACAGATTAATCCTGAAAAAGCGGCAGAGAACCTACAAAAGAGCGGTGCCTATATCCATGGAGTTCGTCCTGGTAAAGGTACAGAGGAATATATGTCTAAACTTCTTCGTCGTCTTGCAACGGTTGGTTCCCTCTTCCTTGGTGTGATTTCCATTTTGCCGATTGCAGCTAAAGATGTATTTGGTCTTTCTGATGTTGTTGCCTTTGGGGGAACAAGTCTTTTGATCATTATCTCTACAGGTATTGAAGGAATCAAGCAATTGGAAGGTTACCTATTGAAACGTAAGTATGTTGGTTTCATGGATAGAACAGAATAAAAGTATTTACTGATACTCTTCGAAAATCAAATTCAAACCACGTCAGCTTTATCTGCAACCTCAAAGCAGTGCTTTGAGCAACCTGCGGCTAGCTTCCTAGTTTGCTCTTTGATTTTCATTGAGTATGAAGCAGTAAATGCTGAGGGAGTGGAGGTTTAAACTCTGACATTTGTGAGAGTTTGGTCTCCCCTCTTCTATTTTGTTTTTAAATAGGGGTGAAAAGACTTTTTGCTTCTATTTAAAAATAAAATAAGGAGATCAAATCATGAATCTTTTGATTATGGGCTTACCTGGTGCAGGTAAGGGAACTCAAGCAGCAAAAATCGTAGAACAATTCCATGTTGCACATATCTCAACAGGTGATATGTTCCGCGCTGCAATGGCAAATCAAACTGAAATGGGTGTTCTTGCTAAGTCATATATTGACAAGGGTGAATTGGTTCCTGATGAAGTTACAAATGGAATCGTAAAAGAACGTCTTTCACAAGATGATATTAAAGAAACAGGATTCTTGTTGGATGGTTACCCACGAACAATCGAACAAGCTCATGCCTTGGACAAAACATTGGCTGAACTTGGCATCGAACTAGAAGGTGTTATCAACATCGAAGTGAATCCAGACAGCCTCTTGGAACGTTTGAGTGGCCGTATCATCCACCGCGTAACTGGAGAAACTTTCCACAAGGTCTTTAACCCACCAGTTGACTATAAAGAAGAAGATTACTACCAACGTGAAGATGATAAACCCGAGACAGTCAAACGTCGTTTGGATGTGAATATTGCTCAAGGGGAACCAATCATTGCTCACTACCGTGCCAAAGGTTTGGTTCATGACATCAAAGGTAATCAAGATATCAATGATGTCTTCTTAGATATCGAAAAAGTATTGACAAATTTGAAATAAAGCGTTTTTCACACTTGCAAAAATCCGCTACAAATGTTATACTGAGATAGTCTGACTTATAATTGTTGTCTCTGTGTCTAGAGGCATCGAATCGAAATTTATGGAGGTGCTTTTGCGTGGCAAAAGACGATGTGATTGAAGTTGAAGGCAAAGTAGTTGATACAATGCCGAATGCAATGTTTACGGTTGAACTTGAAAATGGACATCAGATTTTAGCAACAGTTTCTGGTAAAATTCGTAAAAACTATATTCGTATTTTAGCGGGAGATCGTGTTACTGTCGAAATGAGTCCATATGACTTGACACGTGGACGTATCACTTACCGCTTTAAATAATCGAAAAACTTGGAGGGATAAGAAATGAAAGTAAGACCATCGGTCAAACCAATTTGCGAATACTGTAAAGTTATTCGTCGTAATGGTCGTGTTATGGTAATTTGCCCAGCAAATCCAAAACACAAACAACGTCAAGGATAAGATAGAAAGGAGAAAACATGGCTCGTATTGCTGGAGTTGACATTCCAAATGACAAACGCGTAGTAATCTCATTGACTTATGTTTATGGTATCGGACTTGCAACATCTAAGAAAATTTTGGCTGCTGCTGGAATCTCAGAAGATGTTCGTGTACGTGATCTTACATCAGATCAAGAAGATGCTATCCGTCGTGAAGTGGATGCAATCAAAGTTGAAGGTGACCTTCGTCGTGAAGTAAACTTGAACATCAAACGTTTGATGGAAATCGGTTCATACCGTGGTATCCGTCACCGTCGTGGACTTCCTGTCCGTGGACAAAACACTAAAAACAACGCTCGCACTCGTAAAGGTAAAGCTGTTGCGATTGCTGGTAAGAAAAAATAATATAGGAGGTAAAAGTCTTGGCTAAACCAACACGTAAACGTCGTGTGAAAAAGAATATCGAATCTGGTATTGCTCATATTCACGCTACATTTAATAACACTATTGTTATGATTACTGATGTGCATGGTAATGCAATTGCTTGGTCATCAGCTGGTGCTCTTGGTTTCAAAGGTTCTCGTAAATCTACACCATTCGCTGCTCAAATGGCTTCTGAAGCTGCTGCTAAATCTGCACAAGAACACGGTCTTAAATCAGTTGAAGTTACTGTAAAAGGTCCAGGTTCTGGTCGTGAGTCAGCTATTCGTGCGCTTGCTGCCGCTGGTCTTGAAGTAACAGCAATTCGTGATGTGACTCCAGTGCCACACAATGGTGCTCGTCCTCCAAAACGTCGCCGTGTATAATCATCGCATTACACTGCTTTTCGTTTAAGAGGGAGTAACTAAATGATCGAGTTTGAAAAACCAAATATAACAAAAATTGATGAAAATAAAGATTATGGCAAGTTTGTAATCGAACCACTTGAACGTGGCTACGGTACAACTCTTGGTAACTCTCTTCGTCGTGTACTTCTAGCTTCTCTACCAGGAGTAGCTGTGACATCTATCAACATTGATGGTGTGTTACATGAGTTTGACACAGTTCCAGGTGTTCGTGAAGACGTGATGCAAATCATTCTGAACATTAAAGGAATTGCAGTGAAATCGTACGTTGAAGACGAAAAAATCATCGAACTAGATGTTGAAGGTCCTGCTGAAGTAACAGCTGGTGACATTTTGACAGATAGCGATATTGAAATTGTAAATCCAGATCATTATCTCTTTACAATCGGTGAAGGTTCTTCGCTAAAAGCGACTATGACTGTTAACAGTGGTCGTGGATATGTGCCTGCTGATGAAAATAAAAAGGATAATGCACCAGTTGGAACACTTGCTGTAGATTCTATTTATACACCAGTTACAAAAGTCAACTATCAAGTGGAGCCTGCTCGTGTAGGTAGCAATGATGGATTTGACAAATTAACCCTTGAAATCTTGACAAATGGAACAATTATTCCAGAAGATGCTTTAGGGCTTTCAGCACGTATTTTGACAGAACATCTTGATTTGTTTACAAATCTTACTGAGATTGCTAAGTCAACTGAAGTGATGAAAGAAGCTGATACTGAATCTGACGATCGTATTTTGGATCGTACGATTGAGGAACTGGACTTGTCTGTGCGTTCATACAACTGTTTGAAACGTGCCGGTATCAATACTGTGCATGATTTGACAGAAAAATCTGAAGCAGAGATGATGAAAGTACGAAATCTTGGACGCAAGAGTTTGGAAGAAGTGAAACTCAAACTCATTGATTTGGGTCTTGGATTAAAAGATAAATAAAGGAGGAATACATGGCTTACCGTAAACTAGGACGCACTAGCTCACAACGTAAAGCAATGCTTCGCGATTTGACAACTGACCTTTTGATCAACGAATCAATCGTGACAACTGAAGCTCGTGCTAAAGAAATCCGTAAAACTGTTGAAAAAATGATTACTCTAGGTAAACGTGGTGATTTGCATGCACGTCGTCAAGCAGCTGCTTTCGTACGTAATGAAATCGCATCTGAAAACTATGATGAAGCAACTGACAAGTACACTTCTACTACAGCACTTCAAAAATTGTTCTCAGAAATCGCACCTCGTTATGCTGAACGTAACGGTGGATACACTCGTATCCTTAAAACTGAACCACGTCGTGGTGATGCAGCGCCAATGGCGATCATCGAATTAGTATAAAATCATCAATTTTGTTGAGTGTTATGATGATGGAGTCTTGTGCTCTTAGTCTAGCTCTGGTCTACCGCTAGGATTTCGGTCCTAGCGGGAACACTCATCATAAGTTGGGATAGTAGACGCTTGTTTACGAAATTGTTTTTTTCTTAAGAACAACTTCGTAAGCAGGCGTTTTTGAGTATTTTAGTTGGAATTATGCTATACTATTTGAAAAGAATCCTGTTTAATGTTCAGGTTTCCTATTAAAAGAAGAATTGGAGTTTGCTTATGAAAGCGATTATAACTGTTGTTGGTAAAGATAAATCTGGAATTGTTGCAGGTGTTTCTGGTAAAATTGCAGAATTGGGTTTGAATATTGACGATATCTCCCAAACTGTCTTGGATGAATATTTCACGATGATGGCTGTCGTCTCTAGCGATGAAAAGCAAGATTTTACCTATCTTCGTAATGAATTTGAAGCTTTTGGGCAAACTTTGAATGTAAAAATCAATATTCAGAGTGCAGCGATTTTCGAAGCTATGTATAATATCTAGGAGGTGCACATGGATATTAGACAAGTTACTGAAACCATTGCTATGATTGAGGAGCAAAACTTCGATATCAGAACTATTACCATGGGGATTTCCCTATTAGACTGTATTGATCCAGATATCAATCGTGCTGCGGAGAAAATTTATCAAAAGATTACGACCAAGGCGGCTAATCTAGTGGCTGTTGGCGACGAAATTGCAGCTGAGTTGGGAATTCCTATCGTTAATAAGCGTGTATCGGTGACTCCTATTTCTCTGATTGGGGCAGCGACAGATGCAACAGACTACGTGGTTCTGGCAAAAGCGCTTGATAAGGCTGCGAAAGAGATTGGAGTGGACTTTATTGGTGGTTTCTCTGCCTTGGTACAAAAAGGTTATCAAAAGGGAGATGAGATTCTCATCAATTCTATTCCTCGCGCTTTGGCTGAAACGGATAAGGTCTGTTCGTCAGTTAATATTGGCTCAACCAAGTCTGGTATTAATATGACGGCTGTGGCAGATATGGGACGTATTATCAAGGAAACGGCAAATCTTTCTGATATGGGGGCAGCTAAGCTGGTTGTATTTGCTAATGCTGTTGAGGACAATCCATTTATGGCAGGTGCCTTCCATGGTGTTGGGGAAGCAGATGTTATCATCAATGTCGGTGTCTCTGGTCCTGGTGTGGTGAAACGTGCCTTGGAAAAAGTTCGAGGAGAGAGCTTTGACGTAGTAGCCGAAACAGTTAAGAAGACTGCCTTTAAAATCACTCGTATCGGTCAATTGGTTGGTCAAATGGCCAGTGAGAGATTGGGTGTCGAGTTTGGTATTGTGGACTTGAGTTTGGCGCCAACTCCTGCGGTTGGAGATTCTGTGGCGCGTGTCCTTGAGGAAATGGGGCTAGAGACAGTTGGTACGCATGGAACGACGGCTGCCTTGGCTCTCTTGAATGACCAAGTTAAGAAGGGCGGAGTTATGGCCTGCAACCAAGTCGGTGGTTTGTCTGGTGCCTTTATCCCTGTTTCAGAGGATGAAGGAATGATTGCTGCAGTGCAAAATGGCTCTCTTAATCTGGAAAAACTAGAAGCTATGACGGCTATCTGTTCCGTTGGTTTGGATATGATTGCTATCCCAGAGGATACACCAGCTGAAACCATTGCGGCTATGATTGCGGATGAAGCTGCAATTGGTGTCATTAACATGAAAACAACAGCTGTTCGTATCATTCCAAAAGGAAAAGAAGGTGATATGATTGAGTTTGGTGGTCTATTAGGAACTGCACCTGTTATGAAGGTCAATGGGGCTTCGTCTTTCGATTTCATCTCTCGCGGAGGACAAATCCCGGCACCAATTCATAGTTTTAAAAATTAAGAAAATAGGAGAAAATGATGAAAAAAGAAATGAAACATGCTTTAGTAGCTTTAGGACTGTCAACTTTACTAGTCCCAACTTTTGCCAGTCAAGTAGTTTCTGCGCAGGAAGAAAGCCATGAAACTACCACTAGTGTGAGTCCAGAAGAGGTTAATAAAAAAATTGAGGAAACGAAGCAATTTTTAATTGATTTGATTAAACAAAATATCTTTGAACAGGTTGATCAAGGAGACTGGGATACAGTTTCTTTTTCCAAGAGTGATGTAAGCTCTATTAGAGATAAATTAAGAGAAGAACTTAATTATAGGTTACAAGATTTCATGGGAGAGTTAGAATATATAAGGAAGTATAGTTTAGAAGGAAAAATTCCTTTGGAAGAGTTACCAAATATTTTATCAGAGTTTAAGAACAAATCTAAAAAAAACTACATTGATCGTTATAGAGAAAAAGATAATTTTTTTGGTCATAGAATGAAGTATATTGTTGCTGAACTTGCTATACTAAAGAAAATGAATCTGGTAATTTCTCAAATAAATAATGATTCTCACTATACAGAATTAGAGAAAAAAGAAATGTTAGCTAGAGTTTCAAGCTACTACGCACCTGGTTTTCATCAATCTGGTTTATATGTTGATAGTGATAAGTATTTAACTTTATTTAATAATCAAGATAATTTAAATACTTATCTTAAGAAAGTTTCTCTATTTTTATCTAACAATCATTATCCGATTTCTACAGTACCTAAGGAAAAAAATATACGGGAAATTAATGCTGTTGCCTTTATGGAGAAGACAGCTATTAGTAATGATGATACACTTTCTAAAGCAGAAAAGGTTTCTATGTTTAGTAAGATTGATGATATAGTTGAAGAAGGGATACATAAAATAAGGAAAGAAGCTGGTCTTTTACATGAGGAGAAACCTGAGTTCGTACACATGCTATCTCCTGAGGAGTTATCTGTATTTACTAAGCGTATCGAAGATGTTTACCAAGGAAAAGCTAAGCCTAAGGTGACAAAAGAAGAGGCTATTCAAGCAGTTTCCACTGTTACATCAGCCACAGTTTCATCTTCATCTCAGTCTATCGTTACCTCTAATGGAGAGGCTAAGAAAAATCATCAAGCAAGTAAGTGGTTTAAAGAGTCTGGCAAATGGTATTATAATGACCTTTCGGGTAACCTTGTAAGAAACCGCTGGGTAGGCCGTTATTATCTAAAAGCAGATGCTTCAATGGCTGCTAGTGAATGGATTTATGATGAAGATTATAAGAGCTGGTTTTATGTAGATTCAACTGGTAGTTATGTGGAGAAAGCTTGGCAGGGCGAATACTACCTAAAACGTGGCGGTTACATGGCTAAGAGTGAGTGGGTATTTGATTCTCAGTATGATAGTTGGTATTATCTGAACCAAGATGGTAAGTACGCTCGTAACCAATGGATTAAGGATGGAGATAAGTGGTATTACTTGTTAGCTGATGGGAAATTGGCAAAAAATATGACCATTAATGGCTATAAAGTAAATGAAAAAGGTGAGTGGGTATAATTTTTTAAGTTCTATTTAAGGTTATCTGTGTATACTATAATCATTAAATAAAGACCTCCTAATATTATTTGAAACAGATAACACTGATTTAGTTTGAATTTGATTTTCATCTAATATCTTTATTTAATAGAACTCCTAAACTTTTTCATAATAATCTCCTGCAAAAGTCACCTGTCTGGGTGGCTTTTGTTTTATCATCCATGATATAATAGAAACAAATGGAGGACGGAAAATGGTAAAAGTACGATTGTATTTGGTACGTCATGGCAAGACTATGTTTAACACGATTGGTCGAGCGCAAGGTTGGAGCGATACTCCCTTAACGGCTGAAGGTGAGAGAGGGATTCAAGAGTTAGGAATCGGTTTGCGAGAATCTGGTCTACAGTTTGAGCGCGCTTATTCCAGTGATTCTGGTCGCACCATTCAGACTATGGGAATTATTCTTGAAGAACTTGGTTTGCAGGAAAAAATCCCTTATCGAATGGACAAGCGGATCAGAGAATGGTGTTTTGGTAGCTTTGACGGAGCTTATGATGGTGATCTTTTCATGGGCATTATTCCTCGTATCTTTAATGTGGACCACGTTCACCAATTGTCTTATGCTGAACTGGCTGAGGGCTTGGTAGAGGTTGATACAGCTGGTTGGGCTGAAGGATGGGAAAAACTCAGTGGCCGCATCAAAGAAGGTTTTGAAGCGATTGCCAAAGAAATGGAAGAACAAGGCGGGGGCAACGCCCTTGTCGTCAGCCATGGAATGACCATCGGAACCATTGTTTATCTAATTAATGGTATGCATCCGCATGGTCTCGATAATGGTAGCGTGACGATACTTGAATATGAGGATGGCCAGTTTAGCGTTGAGGTTGTTGGTGACCGTAGTTACCGAGAACTAGGACGTGAAAAGATGGAGGAAGCCTCTATTTAATACTCTTCGAAAATCTCTTCAAACTGTGTCAACGTCGTCTTGCCGTAGATATGGTTACTGACTTCGTCAATTCTATCCACAACCTCAAAACAGTGTTTTGAGCTGACTTCGTCAGTCTTATCTACAACCCCAAAACAGTGCTTTGAGCAACCTGCGGCTAGTATCCTAGTTTGCTCTTTGATTTTCATTGAGTATAATCAGTCTAGACTTGCTTGCTCTGAACTAGGGATTTGATAAGAATATCAAGATAAGAAAAAACAGCCGAGGGTAATCCTTTCGGCTGTTTTTGATGGGGGAAACTAAAGTGTAATGCTGTTGCTTTTAGAGATTTTCATGAACAAGAGCAAGGAACCTACTGTTAGAACAGTGAGGATAGTTGACAAGGCTGCGGCTACACCGTAATTTCCTCTGAGAACTTCTGTATAAATGGCTACAGTCATTGTTCTTGTTTTGACATTGTAGAGGAGGATAGAAGTAGAGAGTTCTGAAATCATTGTGACCCAAGATAAGATGGCTCCAGAAATAATACCAGATAGCATCATTGGAGTTGTAATCTTGGCAAAGGTATTGAGACGGCTACTTCCTAAGCTTTCAGCGGCTTCTTCAATACTTGGTGCTATTTGTTGCAAGCTAGCAACAGATGAGCGAATAGTATAAGGCAATCTTCTGACAGATAGGGACATAATCAGGATGAAAGCTGTCCCAGTAATCATAAGAAATCCACTTCCAAATAGACCGGTATTGAAGGAAGAAATGAAGGCAATCCCTAGAACGGTTCCTGGTACAATATAAGGAACCATACTGAGGCTGTCAATTAAGTTTGTAAACAAATTCCGTTTTCTAACGGCTAGGTAGGAGATAAATGTTGCAAATAGAACAACTAGAACTAAGGCAATCAAAGGGATACGAATGGTATTGAAAATAGCAGAGCCCATACGATTGAGAGCTACCTTGTAACTGTTTAGAGAATAACCTTTGACAAATACCATACCTGATGTTTTTAGAAAAGAAGTATAAATCAAGTAAATTTGAGGTAAAACAGAGATAAAGATAATTCCGTAGACTGTTGCATAAATGGCAGCCATTTTTCCTTTTGTAGTTTTTTTAGGCTCAATTGGATGGAGCGAATTCATGCTGAAACTGTAGCGATTTGCAATGTATTTTTGGATAAGGAAAATTGCCAAGGCAATGATAATCGCCATAATGGCTAAAGCAGATGCAAAAGCAGAATTTCCTCCAACCTCGCTAATGAATTGGGTATAAATCAAGACGGGGAAAGTCCGATATCCTTCACCAATTAACATAGGCGTTCCAAAGTCTGAGAATGCTCTCATAAATACAAGCAAGGCAGCAGCTAGTAAGGTTGGAACGAGGAGAGGTAAAACAACCGTTACGATACGCTTAAATCCGAAGGACCCCATGCTTTCAGCAGCTTCAAGTAGAGAATTGTCAATACTTTTCATTGTCCCAGCAACGTATAGAAATACCAGTGGGAATAGTTGCAGTGTAAAGACAAGTACAATTCCTTTGAATCCATAAATATCGATAGCTGGAAGATGAAGGGCATTTGTCAGGAATTTAGTAATGACCCCGTTTCGTCCCAGTAAGAGAATCCAGGAGTAGGCTCCCACGAAAGGAGCTGACATGGAAGCAATGATAATCAATATTTGTAGAAATTTCTTTCCTTTGAAATCATACATAGAGAAGAGATAAGCTAATAAGGTTCCTACGACTAAGGAAGTGACAGTAGCGGTAATGGAAACCTTGAAACTGTTGACGAGTGTCTCAGAGTAGTAGGCTTTGCTAAAGAAAGTGACAAAATTAGCTAGTGAAAATTGTCCCTCATGTATGAGTGCTTGCTTGAGCACGGTAACGATAGGATAAACCAGAAAGACAAGATAGGTAAGAAAGATGAAGAAAGAGGAGGCTGTCCAAATATTTAGTTTTTTACGTTCCATGGTTGACTCCTTTTATCAGGTTTTGCGAACCATCTGCAGAAAAGACGTTTAATTTTTGAGTATTGATTCGTAGACGAATACGATCGCCTTTTTGTAGATCTTCTTCAAAAGTTGATTCTTCGCTAACTTGAATTTTTGAGGCAAAACCTGTCTCAATGAAATACTCCGTATTTAGTCCAAGATAGACGCTATCGCTAATAGTTCCTTCAATATCTCCAGATTCATCTTTGATAAACTCTTCAGGACGGATGCTTACATGAATAGCTTGTGCCTCAGCCTGATCAAGGGCTGGCATTCGAAGAGCATAGCCATCTGAAAAAACGATATAAGCGCCGTCACTCCGTTTTTCAAGAGTGGCAGGGATAATATTTGTACGTCCGATAAAGGTTGCTACAAACTCATTAGCTGGTTTATGATAGAGTTCTTTTGGTCGGCCGATTTGTTGGATGACTCCGTCTTTCATAACAGCAATTTGGTCTGAAATAGCCATAGCTTCTTCTTGGTCGTGGGTTACATAAACAGTTGTAATTCCCACTTCGTGTTGGATTTCTCGAATAGCTTGACGCATATCCAAGCGAAGTTTGGCATCTAGGTTGCTAAGTGGTTCGTCCATGAGGAGAACACTTGGATTAACAGCTAAGGCGCGTGCCAAAGCGACCCGTTGTTGTTGTCCACCACTAAGTTTATCGGGCTTTCGATCCGCATATTGAGCAATTTGCATGAGTTCAAGATACTTGTTGGTCTGTTGGACCAATTCTTCTTTTGGAACCTTCTTTTGTTTGAGACCAAAAGCGACGTTATCTCGAACAGTCAAATGTGGGAAAATAGCGTAGTTTTGAAAAACCATTCCGATATTGCGTTTGCTGGGTTCCATATTATTGATTTTTGTATCATCGAAGTAAAATTCTCCGCCTTCGATACTGTTGAAACCTGCAATCATACGAAGAAGGGTCGTTTTCCCACATCCTGAAGGTCCAAGAAGGGTAAAGAGACTTCCTTTTGGAATTGTAATGTTCAAATTCTCAATAACAGGGACATCGTGGTAGATTTTTTTGGCGTTAATAATTTTGATCTCACTCATAGTGAACCTCTTTTACTGTTTAGATTGGATATCTGTAAAGACTTCGTTGTATTTCTTAACGATATCTGATTTATTCTTGATGACATAATCATAATCTTCAGTGAGTGTTTTGATTTTGTCAATTGGTTTCATATTTTCGCTTGTTTTAGCATTTTTACGAACAGGACGGTTAGTAGTGGTTGTACCAAGTGTATCTTGTACTTCTTGAGAGATAATGAAATCGATAAATTTCTTGGCATTTTCCATATTTTTAGCTTTTTTAACGATAGCAGCACTAGCAGGTAGGAAGACGGTTCCTTCTTTTGGATAGACTACCTTGATATTAGCTCCGTCATTTAAGAGTTTAACTGCTGGATCTTCATAAGAGAGACCAACAGCCATTTCTCCGTCAGCGACTGCTTTATAGACACCAGATGAACTTGAACCGATTTTCCCATCAATAAGTGTGAAGAGATCTTTTACATAAGACCAAGCTTTATCGTCTTTGTAACCACCTTGAGCTTGTAGCATATTTGTTAATTGAGCAAAGGCGCTAGAAGAGTTTGCTGGGTCAGCAGTTGCAATTTTTCCTTTTAGTTCAGGTTTGAGAAGGTCGCTATATCCTTCGATGTTCATGCCTTTCGTTAAATCAGGATTGACGATTAAAACACTACCATCTAGTGTATAAGGTGTAGAGTAACCAGTTGTGTTTTGATATTCTTTGATAACATTATCATTTTCTTTTGAAGTATAGTTTTCAAAGAGTTCTCCGTGGGTAGCATATTGTGTATAAGAACCACCAAAGATGACATCAGCTACAGGAGCTTCTTTTTCTGACTCTAGTTTTTTGAAAAGTTCTCCAGTACCAGCTTGAATCAGTTCTACTTTGATACCATATTTTTCTTCAAAGGCAGGAATAGTTGCTCCGATTAAGCCCTCTGAGTTTGGTGAATAAACGACTAGCGAACCGCCGTCTCCTTTATCAGATGAACCGCCATCGGCAGATTCATTAGAAGAACAAGCAGCAAGACCAAAAAGAGCTAGTCCGCAAGCAGCATAATACATCCATTTCTTTTTCATGATGGATACCTCCGTTGTGTTATTTAAGTTTATTTTAAAACAGTGTAAGCGTTTTTAAAACCGACAATTCTATTCTATTAGAGTAAAATTCTCTACAAAAAGAAGAATAGCTTATTTTACTATTCTTCCGAGTGATTTCAATTCCTTTGGGGAAATATGGAGATACTTTTTAAATACTTTAGCAAAATATTTATAGTCTGAAAATCCAACTTGATCAGAGATGTCGCTTAGAGGGGAGTTGGGAGATTCAGCCATCTTATCTATAGCTTGTTTCAGACGATATTGTAAGATATATTCATTTAGAGTCATGGGGAAGTCTTCTTTGATCACTTTATATAGATAGCTTTCGCTATAGCTTAAAGCTTCAGCAATAGTCGCAATCGTAAAATGCTCTGCATAATGCTTGTGGACAAAGGAAATAATTTGTTGAATGATTTGGTTTTGTGTATCAACCTGTTGGATAGAGGTGAGTAAAGTTTGATATTCTTCTAAAAAAGGAGTTTCTTGATAGGTGCTACCTTGTAATCGCAAAACAATGTTTTGAAGACATTCTGTCAATTCCTTGGTATCAATTGGCTTGGATAAGAAATCAACTGCTCCGTATTGCATGGCTTTTTTGGCATTTTGAAAATCGTTATAACCTGATAAGATAACTTTTTCATAGGAAAGGGTACGAGTGGCTTCGAACATCATAAAAGCATCCATAATTGGCATTGTGATGTCTGTTAAGACAATATGAGGTTCTTTTTCTTGGATGAGTTTCATTCCCTCTTGACCGTGACTGGCAGTTCCTACGACTTGGATCCCCAAGGCAGAGTAGTCTACGGCAATCTCTAGCCATTTTCGGATGAGGTGTTCGTCTTCTACGATAATAAGCTTAAACATGAGTTAGTCCTTTCGTTATAAATTTGACCCAAGTTTCTCCTTGGCGATTGACTCCTAGATCTAGCTGGACATTAGAAAAGAAATTGCTCAATCGTTTATAGCTGTTAACGATGCCATGCTGGGTATGAGGGCTTTCTAAAGAGTCTAAAATAGCGAGTCGCTCTTGTTTGGTGAGTCCTCCAGCATTATCCTTGACTAAAAAAGTCAGAGAATCTGCTTCCAAGGTAATTTGGATATCTATATGAAGATCAATACGGTATTGCATCCCATATTTTATAGCATTTTCTACGAGAGGAAGCAAGAAAAGCTTAGGTATAGGCTGATTATCGACAGTTTCTGGACAGACAATATCATAAGAAAAGTGCTCAAAACGAATCTTATGAATAATAAGGTAATCCTCTATAATCTTTAAATCCTGACAAATGGTTGTTTCTTTTTCTAAATCGGTGATACTGTAGCGAAGAATGCGCGTGAGGTTTTGAATCAGATCTTGTGTGAGATCTGCATCCATTAAAGAAGTGATTTTAATCGTCTCAAGTGTATTGTAGAGAAAATGAGGATTGAACTGAGCTTCCAGCATTTTTCTTTCAAAAATCCACTTTTCTTTTTCGATGGTCAACATTTTTTGATGAAGTTGATCTAATTCGTACAACATATTGTTGATTTTTTCTGCCATAAACTCAAACTCATCACCTGTTTGTAGAGAAAGCCTTTTTTCTGCTTGTTTAGGAATTTCTTGAAGTTGGTAAACCAAACTTTCAATAGGAACAGCATTGTGTGTGGCAATTTTATGAGCAATTCGTCTTGCTTGCCAGAAGTAGAGGAAGAATATACATAAGGTGAGGACGGAGGCTAGACCGAGTAAGCTAGGAATGGGAAAAAAGGATTGAAAAGTATAGATTGAAAAAATAGCACCGACTTTTTCTTTTTGAACAATAAGCGGTTCATTCGCATACCAGTGGGTGCGAGAGTGTAGGAGTTTTTCATCCAATTTTTCAAGAGTGGAACGAGTAAACTGATTTGTATTGTTGGAGAACATATTTCCAAAGCTATCGGTAATGATGTATTTGGAATTGATCATTGGGAAACTTGAGATGAAATCATTCTCATTTACGAAAGCAATAGTATAGGCCTTAACTCGTTGGTTTTGAAGTAGTGGTTTGATAAAGAGTGTGTAATGTTGCTTATCTGAAGAAAGTGCAATTTTTTCTGTAACTTTATCTTGAGAAGGATTTTGAATGAGCAGTTTTAGATAGTAGGGAGATAAAATACTTTCTTGATGATTTCGATTGGTACTAAATAGTAATTCACCTGTATCACTTAGGATAATGAGGTCAGAAGTAAGTTTTAATTTAGCTTTTGTCTCGTAAAATAAGCTAAAGACTTCTCTCTCTGTGTGTTTGCCGTCCAAAAATCCAAGAATCATTTTATGGTTCATGGTAGTCAGGAGCTCATTATTGGCTTCTTTCATCTCTTGAACCTGCTTGACAATCTGTCTCGTGTCTTTGGAGAGTTGTTGCTTTTGTAAAAAATAGGAAAAACCAAAAAGTAAAATGAGTAGTAAAAGTGAGGTCACAAAGGCTGCGATAGAGCTTCTATGGAGAATTTCTTTTTGGAGAGATTTTTTAAAGGAATGAGACATCCGCTACCTCCTTGGAAGGGTTTTCTGTTATAAGTATAGCAGTTTAAAAATTCTAGAGCAAGGTAAAATAGAAAAGGTTTGGCTAAAATTTTTGGCTAAACCTTTTGAGAAGTTAAGTATGTATTATAGATGCTTGTTATCTGCAAATAGCTAGAGCATTTCAAGGAAATGAACTAGAAATAACAATTAATATGATGGTTCAGAAATACCTTTTGATAATCAATAAGATCTTCAGGATGAAGTGCGTTGACTCCATCCATTTCATATTTCCGATTTAATAAACGATATTTGTTTTCACCAAATTGATGAAAAGGGAGTAGTTGAACTTGGTCGATATTTAATGAGTTAAATAGAGTAGCGAATTCTTCTGCATCCTCTAAACTATTGTTAAAATCAGGGATAACTGGGATTCTTAAAACGATAGTTTTATGTTGAGAAAAAGCATAATGAATGTTTTTAATAATCATTTGATTAAAAACTCCAGTCACTTTTTTATGTTTTATAGAATTATAATGTTTTAGGTCTGTGTAGATAAAATCCACATATTGGATTAAATCAACAAATTTTTCATGATCAACAAAGGCAGTAGTTTCAATGGCAGTGTGTATGTGATGTTCTTTAGCTGACTTTAAGATGGCTTTAGCAAATTCAAACTGAGCAAATATTTCACCCCCTGATAAAGTTAAACCTCCACCGGATTCTTCGTAAAATTCTTTATCTTTTAATACCTCTGTAATAATTTCTTCTACAGTTTTTTCTTCACCTACTAAAGTGAATTTTTCTCGTTGAGCATCTTTCATTTTTTCAGGTTTCATTCTTTGAGATTCAGGATTAGAACACCATGGACAGCGCAGAGGACATCCTTTTAAAAAAACAGTTGTACGAATACCCGGACCGTCATGAATTGAAAAGTGTTGAATATTAAAAATAATTCCTTTAGATATTTCCATAAGAGTTCCTCCTCTTTATAATTCTATCCTATCACAAAAACGAAAGAAAAACAATTACGAACGAAAGTTTAATTTGTTGTTTTTTGCTTTTTATTTTGGTAGAATAAAACGGAGGTGTAAAATGAAAAGATTGGAACAAATTATTAAATTAGTATCAGAATATGAAAAGATTGATGTTAATACATTATCGGAAAAATTAAATGTATCGAAAGTAACGATTAGAAAAGATTTAGATAAATTAGAGTCAAAAGGCTTATTACACAGAGAGCATGGATATGCTGTGTTAAATAGTGGAGATGACTTAAATGTACGCTTGTCAATTAATTATGAAATTAAGAGAAAAATTGTTCAAGAAGCAGTAAAATTGGTATCAGATAATGAAACAATAATGATAGAATCTGGTTCAACCTGTGCTTTACTTGCTGAGGAAATTTGCAAGCAAAAAAGAAATGTCACTATTGTAACAAATTCATTTTTTATAGCAAATTTTGTAAGAGGTTATGATTCATGTCGTGTTATTGTTCTTGGTGGAGAGTTTCAGAAAGATTCACAGGTTACCGTAGGACCTTTATTAAAAGAAATGATACAGACTTTTCATGTGCGTCAAGCTTTTGTTGGGACAGATGGCTACGATAAAGAGATGGGCTTTACAGGAAAAGATTTAATGCGCAGTGAGGTAGTTCAATATATTTCAGCAGCGTCGGATAAAGTCATTGTGCTAACTGACTCAAGTAAATTTGATAAAAGGGGTACAGTAAGAAGATTTGCTTTAAGTCAAGTCTATGAAGTAATAACAGACGAAAAACTTTCTAAACAAAATATAGCTACATTAGAAAATGCTGGGATAATGGTTAAGGTAGTTTCGTAAGAGGTTAAGTGTATGAATCAAGATAGGAATAAACTGCTCTCTAAAATTGCTTATCTGTATTATATTGAAAACTTAAATCAGTCACAAATAGCAGCAAAATTAGGAATTTATAGAACCTCTATTAGTAGAATGTTAACAGAAGCAAGGAATGCAGGAATTGTTAAAATTGAAATAGAGAATTTTGATACCAATATGTTTAAGTTGGAAAATTATGTAAAAGAAAAATATGGTCTGGAAAGTTTAGAAATTATTCCAAATGAATTTGATGACAATCCAACAATTTTATCTGAAAGAATTTCTCAAGTTGCAGCAGGTGTCCTTAGGAATTTAATTGATGATAATATGAAAATTGGCTTTTCTTGGGGGAAAAGTTTAAGTAATTTAGTAGATTTAATTCACAGCAAAAGTGTCCGAAATGTTCACTTCTATCCTCTAGCAGGTGGTCCTAGTCATATACACGCTAAATACCATGTGAATACACTGATTTATGAAATGTCTAGAAAATTTCATGGAGAGTGTACATTTATGAATGCAACAATTGTGCAAGAAAATAAATTGTTAGCAGATGGTATTTTGCAATCAAGATATTTTGAAGATTTGAAAAACAGTTGGAAAGATTTAGATATAGTTGTGGTTGGGATTGGTGATTTTAGTAATAAAGGAAAACATCAATGGTTAGACATGCTTACAGAGGATGACTTTAAAGAATTGACAAAAGTTAAAACTGTAGGGGAAATTTGTTGTCGATTCTTTGATTCAAAAGGTAAAGAAGTTTATGAGAACTTACAGGAAAGAACGATAGCAATCTCTTTGGAAGATTTAAAAAATATTCCTCAAAGTTTAGCTGTTGCTTATGGTGATACGAAAGTATCTGCGATTCTTTCTGTCTTGCGTGCTAATCTAGTAAATCATCTGATTACAGATAAAAATACAATTTTAAAAGTTTTAGAAGAAGATGGTGATTTTTCTTTTCGAAATATTTTATGAGAGTGAAAATGATAGACTGATATCAGTTTATCGTTTTTTCTTTTTTCTTTTTTCTTTTTAGTTGATTGCACATTTGTGCTTATATAAATAAAAATTGTTTATTTGTTGTTTTTAGATTGACAAGTTTATTATGTAGTTGTATTCTATAGTTACAAAAGAAAATTTTAAAATTTCAAATGAAAAAAGCTTTTTACATAGTGAAATGAGGAGGAATTTATGGAAATGATTGTTCCAGATCAAATTATCATGGGTTTAATTTTATATGCTGGCGATGCGAAACAACATATTTATAAAGCGTTAGATTATATAAAAAACGGTACATGTGAACGATGTGAAGAAGAAATCCAGTTAGCTGATGCAGCTTTATTAGAAGCCCATAATCTACAAACAAAATTCTTGGCCCAGGAAGCGTCTGGTACAAAGACAGAAATAACAGCTCTCTTTGTTCATTCACAAGATCATCTCATGACTAGTATGACGGAGATTAATTTAATCAAAGAAATTATTAGTTTGAGAAAAGAACTTCAAAAAAAATAATACTAGAGTATTGTCATTGTTATTAACATAGAGGAGGAAAATATAATGGTGAAGATTGGTTTGTTTTGTGCAGCAGGATTTTCTACTGGTATGCTTGTAAATAATATGAAAATTGCAGCGCAATCTAGTGGAGTTGAAGCAGAAATAGAGGCGTTTTCTCAGTCTAAATTAGCTGATTATGCCCCAAATATAGATGTCGCACTATTGGGACCGCAAGTTGCTTATACATTAGATAAGTCAAAAGAAATTTGTGATAAGTGTAATGTTCCGATAGCTGTTATTCCGATGATGGACTATGGTATGTTAGATGGGAAAAAAGTATTAGATTTGGCCCTATCTTTGATTAGTGGGTAAGAAAAGGAGTTTTATTATGGCAAAGATGGATGTTCAGAAAATCATTGCACCAATGATGAAATTTGTGAATATGCGTGGTATTATAGCTCTAAAAGATGGTATGTTAGCAATTTTGCCATTGACAGTAGTTGGTAGTTTATTCTTGATTATGGGACAATTGCCATTTGAAGGATTAAACAAGAGCATTGCTAGTGTATTTGGAGCAAATTGGACAGAGCCGTTTATGCAAGTCTATTCAGGAACTTTTGCGATTATGGGTCTAATTTCTTGTTTTTCAATTGCCTATTCTTATGCTAAGAATAGCGGAGTAGAGGCTTTGCCAGCTGGGGTTCTATCTGTATCTGCATTCTTTATTTTGCTAAGATCATCTTATATCCCTAAACAAGGTGAGGCAATTGGGGATGCTATTAGTAAAGTTTGGTTTGGAGGTCAAGGAATTATCGGTGCTATCATTATAGGTTTGGTAGTAGGAAGTATTTATACCTTCTTTATAAAGAGAAAAATTGTTATTAAGATGCCAGAACAAGTTCCACAAGCTATTGCCAAACAGTTTGAAGCAATGATTCCAGCATTTGTAATTTTCTTACTTTCTATGATTGTATATATTTTAGCGAGCTCATTGACTAATGGCGGAACATTCATAGAAATGATTTATTCTGCTATTCAAGTTCCATTGCAAGGTTTAACTGGATCTTTGTATGGTGCAATTGGAATTGCATTCTTTATATCATTTTTATGGTGGTTTGGTGTCCATGGACAATCGGTAGTAAATGGAGTAGTGACAGCTCTGCTTTTATCTAATCTTGATGCTAATAAAGCTATGTTAGCCTCTGGTAATCTATCATTAGAAAATGGAGCACATATTGTTACCCAACAGTTTTTAGATTCATTTTTAATTCTATCTGGTTCAGGGATTACGTTTGGTCTTGTAGTTGCGATGCTTTTTGCAGCAAAATCGAAACAGTACCAAGCGTTAGGTAAAGTAGCAGCCTTTCCAGCAATATTTAACGTAAATGAGCCAGTTGTATTTGGATTTCCAATTGTTATGAATCCAGTTATGTTTGTACCTTTCATTCTTGTTCCTGTACTTGCAGCTGTGATAGTATATGGAGCTATTGCAACAGGTTTCATGCAGCCATTTTCAGGAGTTACATTACCTTGGAGCACCCCAGCTATTATATCAGGATTTATGGTTGGTGGATGGCAAGGAGTTATTACTCAGCTGGTGATATTAGCGATGTCTACATTAGTTTATTTCCCATTCTTTAAAGTACAGGATCGTTTAGCTTATCAGAATGAAGCATGATAATTCTAAAAAAACATTTGTGTATTGTCATTAAACACACACATTTGTGCTAAAAATTAGAGAGTTAAAGTTTTTCTAGTTAAAAGCTTGAAATTCTCTAAAAAATCAGGTATTATATTTTCGAAAGAAACAAAAATATTTTCGAAAGAAAGGTGCTTACGATGGTAAATACAGAAGTAGCAAGAACAACAATCAAGACAGAATATTTTGGCAGCCTTACTGAAAGGATGAACAAATATCGAGAAGATGTTTTAAATAAAAAACCTTATATTGATGCTGAAAGAGCAGTTTTAGCAACACGCGCTTATGATCGATATAAGGAACAACCTAATGTCCTAAAACGCGCCTATATGCTCAAAGAAATTTTGGAAAATATGACTATCTATATCGAAGAAGAATCTATGATTGCGGGAAATCAAGCTTCTTCCAATAAAGATGCTCCTATTTTTCCAGAATATACGCTAGAATTTGTTCTCAATGAGTTGGATCTTTTTGAAAAGCGTGATGGAGATGTTTTCTATATTACTGAAGAAACAAAAGAACAACTTAGAAGTATTGCTCCGTTTTGGGAAAATAATAATTTACGTGCGAGAGCTGGTGCCTTATTACCTGAAGAAGTGTCTGTTTATATGGAAACAGGATTCTTCGGTATGGAAGGTAAGATGAATTCTGGAGATGCTCACTTAGCAGTTAACTATCAGAAATTGTTGCAATTTGGTTTAAGAGGTTTTGAAGAGCGGGCTCGTAAATCGAAAGCAGCGCTAGATTTAACAGATCCAGCAAGTATTGATAAATATCATTTTTACGACTCTATATTTATCGTAATCGATGCTATTAAAGTATATGCAAATCGCTTTGTTGCTCTTGCTAAAAGTTTAGCCGAAAATGCAAATCCTAAACGTAAGAAAGAATTACTTGAGATTGCAGATATTTGCTCTCGAGTCCCATATGAGCCGGCAACTACTTTTGCAGAAGCTATTCAATCAGTCTGGTTTATTCAATGTATTTTACAAATTGAATCTAATGGCCACTCTCTTTCATATGGCCGTTTTGATCAATATATGTATCCATATATGAAGGCTGATTTAGAAAGTGGTAAAGAAACAGAAGATAGCATTGTTGAACGTCTAACAAATCTTTGGATTAAGACAATTACAATTAATAAGGTTCGCAGTCAAGCACATACATTTTCTTCAGCAGGAAGTCCTTTATATCAAAATGTTACAATTGGTGGACAGACTCGAGATAAGAAGGATGCTGTTAACCCATTATCTTATTTGGTATTAAAATCAGTTGCACAAACCCATCTACCGCAACCTAATCTAACTGTACGTTACCATGCAGGTTTAGATGCTCGTTTCATGAATGAGTGTATTGAAGTGATGAAACTTGGTTTTGGTATGCCTGCATTTAATAATGATGAGATTATTATTCCTTCTTTTATTGCAAAAGGAGTATTGGAAGATGATGCTTATGATTACAGTGCCATTGGATGTGTTGAAACGGCAGTTCCAGGGAAATGGGGCTATCGTTGCACAGGTATGAGTTATATGAACTTCCCTAAGGTTCTACTTATCACGATGAATGATGGAATTGATCCGGCTTCGGGTAAACGGTTTGCACCAAGCTTTGGTCATTTTAAGGATATGAAGAACTTTTCTGAATTAGAAAATGCTTGGGATAAAACACTAAGATATTTGACACGAATGAGTGTTATTGTTGAAAATTCTATTGATTTATCATTGGAACGAGAAGTTCCTGATATTCTATGTTCAGCATTGACTGATGATTGTATTGGTCGTGGAAAACACCTTAAAGAAGGTGGAGCAGTATATGATTATATATCAGGTTTGCAAGTTGGAATTGCAAATTTGTCGGATTCATTAGCTGCAATTAAAAAATTGGTATTTGAGGAAGAACGTATAAGCCCAAGTCAGCTTTGGCATGCACTGGAAACAGATTATGCCGGAGAAGAAGGTAAGGTCATTCAAGAAATGTTGATTCATGATGCACCTAAGTACGGTAATGATGATGATTATGCTGACAAATTGGTTACTGCTGCTTATGACATTTATGTTGATGAAATTGCTAAATATCCTAATACACGTTATGGAAGAGGTCCTATTGGAGGAATTCGTTATTCAGGAACATCTTCTATCTCAGCCAACGTAGGGCAGGGACGTGGAACATTAGCAACTCCAGATGGACGCAACGCGGGTACACCGTTAGCAGAGGGTTGTTCACCATCACATAATATGGATCAACACGGCCCTACATCTGTTTTAAAATCTGTTTCAAAATTACCAACAGATGAAATCGTAGGTGGGGTTCTCTTAAATCAGAAAGTAAATCCTCAAACCTTAGCCAAAGAAGAAGATAAATTAAAACTAATTGCTTTGTTACGAACATTCTTTAATCGTTTACATGGGTACCATATTCAATACAATGTTGTTTCCAGAGAGACGTTGATTGACGCTCAGAAACATCCTGAAAAACACAGAGACTTAATTGTTCGTGTTGCAGGATACTCTGCATTCTTCAATGTTCTTTCTAAGGCAACCCAAGATGATATTATAGGACGTACTGAGCATACTTTGTAAAATAAAGAGGTTCTTTTTATGGAATTTATGCTTGACACATTAAATTTAGATGAGATTAAAAAGTGGTCTGAAATTTTACCGCTAGCTGGGGTAACTTCAAATCCCACTATTGCAAAAAGAGAGGGTTCTATTAATTTTTTTGAACGAATCAAAGATGTAAGAGAATTGATTGGCTCTGCACCCTCTATTCATGTTCAGGTGATTTCTCAAGATTTTGAAGGCATCTTAAAGGATGCTCATGAAATTCGGAGACAAGCAGGAGATGATATATTTATCAAAGTACCTGTTACTCCAGCTGGATTACGTGCAATAAAGGTGCTAAAAAAAGAGGGCTACCCTATCACTGCAACAGCTATTTATACAGTTATTCAGGGATTATTAGCTATCGAAGCAGGAGCGGATTACCTAGCTCCATATTATAATAGAATGGAAAATCTGAACATTGATTCAAATTCTGTCATTCGTCAATTAGCTCTTGCTATTGATAGACAGAACTCTCCTAGTAAGATTTTAGCTGCATCCTTTAAAAATGTAGCACAAGTAAATAATGCTTTAGCTGCAGGTGCGCATGCTGTTACAGCAGGAGCAGATGTTTTTGAATCAGCTTTCGCCATGCCATCTATCCAAAAGGCGGTTGATGATTTTTCTGACGACTGGTTTGTTACTCAAAATAGTCGTTCCATTTAGATAGAGAGGAAACAAACATGAGAATTTTTGCTAGTCCTTCGAGATATATTCAAGGGGAAAATGCCTTGTTCGAAAATGCCAAATCAATATTGGATTTGGGAAATCGTCCGATTCTATTATGCGATCAGTTGGTTTATGATATTGTTGGAAAACGATTTGAAGATTACCTACATAGGTATGGTTTCCATATTGTTCTAGCCCAGTTTAATGGTGAAGCTTCTGACAATGAAATCAATCGAGTTGTTGCCTTGGCTGAGAAAGAAAATTGTGATAGTATTATCGGGCTCGGTGGTGGAAAGACGATTGATAGTGCAAAAGCTATTGCAGATTTGATTGAAAAACCTGTTATTATTGCTCCAACAATTGCATCGACCGACGCACCTGTATCTGCTTTATCTGTTATTTATACAGATGAAGGTGCATTTGATCATTATCTATTTTATTCTAAAAATCCAGATTTAGTTTTGGTTGATACAAAAGTTATTTCACAAGCTCCTAAGCGTTTATTAGCGTCTGGTATTGCAGATGGTTTAGCAACTTGGGTTGAGGCGCGTGCAGTTATGCAGGCAAATGGAAAAACTATGTTGGGACAAGAACAAACGTTGGCTGGAGTTGCAATTGCGAAGAAATGTGAAGAAACGCTGTTTGCAGATGGTTTACAGGCTATGGCAGCTTGTGAAGCTAAAGTGGTGACACCAGCATTAGAAAATATTGTTGAAGCTAATACTCTATTGAGTGGCCTAGGTTTTGAAAGTGGAGGATTGGCTGCGGCGCATGCAATTCATAATGGTTTTACTGCATTGACGGGTGACATTCATCATTTAACACATGGTGAAAAAGTAGCTTATGGAACTTTGGTACAACTTTTATTGGAAAATAGACCTAAAGAAGAACTTGATAAGTATATTGAGTTTTACAAAAAAATTGGTATGCCAACAACTCTAAAAGAAATGCATTTGGATCAAGTTGGATATGATGATTTAATAAAAGTTGGTAAACAAGCAACTATGGAGGGTGAGACAATCCATCAGATGCCGTTTAAGATTTCGCCTTCAGATGTTGCACAAGCCATTATCGCTGTAGATGCATATGTAAATTCGCAATAAACAATAGAGACTACTGTTTTACAAATGGTAGTCTTTTATTTATCCTCATATTGTATCCGAAGCTCTTTATAAATCAGGAAGTAATACAGGTTGTCAGCTATTTATTGTAAATACATTAATTAGTATTCCAGTCTTATCTTCGGTCTAAAATAAGTATTTTGTGCTATACGAGATAAGCTTCTTGGTTTACTCCTTGATTTTCTGCATAACAATGGGATAAAAAGTGGGAGATAGGGCAAGTCATAGTAATCAAAATTAATGAAATACAGTATACAGTTTTTTCTTTTAACACATTTCAAATTCCCTCAAAAATGGTATAATAGTAACATCACAAAATTGGAGAGAGACCATGAGTTTTTACAATCATAAAGAAATTGAGCCTAAGTGGCAGGGCTACTGGGCAGAACATCATACATTTAAGACTGGAACAGATGCGTCAAAACCTAAGTTTTATGCGCTTGATATGTTCCCTTATCCATCTGGAGCAGGTCTGCACGTAGGACACCCAGAAGGTTACACAGCAACGGATATCCTCAGCCGTTACAAACGTGCGCAAGGCTACAATGTCCTTCACCCAATGGGTTGGGATGCTTTTGGTTTGCCTGCAGAGCAATACGCTATGGATACTGGTAATGACCCAGCAGAATTTACAGCTGAGAACATTGCCAACTTCAAACGCCAAATCAATGCGCTTGGATTTTCTTATGACTGGGATCGTGAAGTCAATACAACAGATCCAAACTACTACAAATGGACTCAGTGGATCTTCACCAAGCTTTACGAAAAAGGCTTGGCCTATGAAGCGGAAGTGCCAGTAAACTGGGTTGAGGAATTGGGAACAGCCATCGCCAACGAAGAGGTTCTTCCTGACGGAACTTCTGAGCGTGGAGGCTATCCAGTTGTCCGCAAGCCAATGCGCCAATGGATGCTCAAAATTACGGCCTACGCAGAGCGCTTGCTCAATGACTTAGATGAACTTGATTGGCCAGAGTCTATCAAGGACATGCAACGCAACTGGATTGGGAAATCAACTGGTGCCAATGTAACTTTTAAAGTTAAGGGAACCGACAAGGAATTCACCGTCTTTACCACTCGTCCTGATACCCTTTTCGGTGCGACTTTCACTGTTTTGGCTCCTGAGCATGAACTAGTAGATGCCATCACAAGCACAGAGCAAGCAGAGGCAGTAGCAGACTACAAACACCAAGCTAGCCTTAAGTCTGACTTGGCTCGTACAGACCTTGCCAAAGAAAAAACTGGTGTTTGGACTGGTGCTTATGCCATCAACCCTGTCAATGGCAAGGAAATTCCAATCTGGATTGCGGATTACGTTCTTGCTAGTTATGGAACAGGTGCCGTTATGGCTGTACCTGCCCATGACCAACGTGACTGGGAATTTGCCAAACAATTTGACCTTCCAATCGTAGAAGTACTTGAAGGTGGAAATGTAGCAGAAGCTGCCTACACAGAGGATGGTCTTCATGTCAATTCAGACTTCCTAGATGGACTCAACAAAGAAGACGCTATTGCCAAGATTGTGGCTTGGTTGGAAGAAAAAGGCTGTGGACAAGAGAAGGTTACCTACCGTCTCCGCGACTGGCTCTTTAGCCGTCAACGTTACTGGGGTGAACCAATCCCAATCATTCATTGGGAAGATGGAACTTCAACAGCTGTTCCTGAAAATGAACTGCCGCTTGTCTTGCCTGTAACCAAGGCTATCCGTCCTTCAGGTACTGGTGAAAGTCCACTAGCTAACTTGACAGATTGGCTTGAAGTGACTCGTGAAGATGGTGTCAAAGGTCGTCGTGAAACTAACACTATGCCACAATGGGCAGGTTCAAGCTGGTACTACCTCCGCTATATTGATCCACACAATACTGAGAAATTGGCTGATGAGGACCTTCTCAAACAATGGTTGCCAGTAGATATTTACGTGGGTGGTGCAGAGCATGCCGTTCTTCACTTGCTTTACGCTCGTTTCTGGCATAAATTCCTCTATGACCTCGGTGTCGTTCCAACTAAGGAACCATTCCAAAAACTCTTTAACCAAGGAATGATTTTGGGAACAAGCTACCGTGACCACCGTGGGGCTCTTGTGGCAACCGATAAGGTTGAAAAACGTGACGGTTCTTTCTTCCATGTGGAAACAGGGGAAGAGTTGGAGCAAGCACCAGCCAAGATGTCTAAATCTCTAAAGAACGTTGTCAACCCAGACGACGTGGTGGAACAATACGGTGCTGATACCCTTCGTGTCTATGAAATGTTTATGGGACCGCTTGATGCTTCAATCGCTTGGTCTGAAGAAGGTCTGGAAGGAAGCCGTAAGTTCCTTGACCGTGTTTACCGTTTGATTATGAGTAAGGAAATCCTTGCGGAAAACAATGGCGCTCTTGACAAGGTCTACAATGAAACAGTCAAATCTGTCACTGAGCAAATCGAGTCTATGAAATTCAACACAGCTATTGCCCAACTCATGGTCTTTGTCAATGCGGCTAACAAGGAAGACGAACTCTATGTGGACTACGCCAAAGGATTTATCCAATTGATTGCACCATTTGCTCCTCACTTGGCAGAAGAACTCTGGCAAACAGTTGCGGCAACAGGTGAGTCAATCTCTTACGTGGCTTGGCCAACATGGGACGAAAGCAAATTAGTTGAAGACGAAATCGAAATCGTTGTCCAAATCAAAGGTAAAGTCCGTGCCAAACTCATGGTCGCTAAAGATCTATCACGCGAAGAATTGCAAGAAATTGCTCTCGCTGATGAAAAAGTCAAAGCAGAAATTGACGGTAAGGACATCGTGAAAGTGATTGCAGTACCTAACAAACTCGTTAATATCGTCGTTAAATAACGAGTTTATTAGCTCTATCTGCCACCTTCAATAGTCCACTGGACTATTGAAGCTAACTAAATTGGTTAATATTGTTGTGAAATAAGATAGGAATCCTTTAGAGTAGAATCTGGGGGATTTTTTGAATCTTCTTATGAAAGTATGATATACTATGGGCAACTATAAAGTTTGGAAAGCAAAACAAGGGGAAAGTTATGCCAGTAAATGAATATGGTCAAATGATTGGTGAGTCAATGGAAGGTTATACACCAGGTGAATTGCCTTCTATTGATTTCTTAGAAGGGCGATATGCTCGAATAGAAGCTCTTTCAGTGGAAAAGCATGCGGAGGATTTGCTAGCTGTTTATGGTCCGGATACTCCTCGGGAGATGTGGACATACCTCTTTCAGGAACCAGTGGCAGATATGGAGGAGTTGGTTACCCTTTTAAATCAGATGTTGGCTCGTAAGGACCGTTTTTACTATGCAATCATAGATAAGGCAACTGGTAAGGCTTTGGGAACTTTTTCTCTAATGCGTATTGACCAGGATAACCGAGTAATAGAAGTGGGAGCTGTCACTTTTTCTCCAAAACTCAGGGGGACACGGATAGGGACAGAAGCCCAGTATCTCTTGGCTTGCTATGTCTTTGAGGAGCTTAACTATCGTCGCTATGAGTGGAAATGCGATGCTCTTAACCTGCCATCAAGGCGAGCTGCAGAACGTTTGGGCTTTATTTATGAAGGAACCTTCCGTCAGGCAGTGGTTTATAAGGGGCGTACGAGGGATACGGATTGGTTGTCTATGATTGATAAGGACTGGCCAAAAGTCAAAGCTCGATTGGAATCATGGCTGACTCCTGAAAATTTTGATAAAAATGGACGACAGTACAAGAGCTTGAGAGAATTTTAAGAGGTGGTGACATGATTACTATTAAAAAGCAAGAAATTGTCAAGCTAGAGGATGTTTTGCATCTCTATCAGGCTGTCGGTTGGACAAATTATACAAATCAACCTCAGATGCTGGAGCAGGCCTTGTCTCATTCATTAGCGATTTATGTGGCACTTGATGGTGATGCTGTGGTGGGCTTGATTCGTTTGGTTGGAGATGGATTCTCATCAGTATTGGTTCAGGATTTAATCGTTTTACCAATCTATCAGCGCCAAGGGATTGGTAGTGCCCTAATGAAAGAGGCTTTAGAGGATTACAAAGATGCCTATCAAGTCCAGCTGGTGACAGAAGAGACAGAAAAAAACGTGGGATTTTATCGTTCTATGGGCTTTGAAATCTTATCCACCTATAATTGTATAGGAATGACTTGGATGAATCGAGAAAAATAATAAAACCTGTTTTTCTTAAGCAAAGTTTAAGGATGATCTAGTATTATATAGTTATTAAATAAAGACCTCCTAACTTTATTTAATGAAATCCTAAAACTTTTTTCATCATAATCTCCTAATGAAGCCACCCAATCAGGTGGCTTTTTTGTGGGGTGAGGTGATGGTAATAGAAATTTTTTGAAAAATGGTAGAATTTGAAAAAAGTTAAGCTAGTTTTAAGCTTCGTCTTGTATCATATAGTTATTAAATAAAGACCTCCTAACTTTATTTAATAAAATCCTAAACTTTTCTTTTTCATCATAATCTCCCTTAACTTCACCCAATCAGGTGGAGTTTTTTGGCTCTATTTCAGGCTTTTGAGGAGTTTTCTAAACATCATTTTCCGATATTTTCCGGTATTTTTCGGATTTTGGTTGGGGAATTGGCGGGGACTTTTTAGGAAATATGACTAAGAAATAGGTTTGCTGTTACTTCAGCTACTTCAAACTCAATTTGATTGTAAGTGACTGTTAATTGAAGGACTGGAACTGCTGTAATAATGATTTTGCTTGTCCAGTAGTGGCGTATTAAATGAGGAGTGACATGTAAGATTTTCTATTCGTTTACTAAATCAAAATTTCTATGAAATTGATAGAATCCCTAACTTTCTCTTAAACTTGAAAGTCTTGTTGTAAAGCGGTTAAAGCTTGAGAAGCTGAGAATATAAACCTTTGACAAATTTTGTGAACTATGGGATAATAAAAGGGAATTGAGTACTAGTTCTATATCATAGGCTAGAAAAGACCCCAAGCTCACGACCAAATAAGCTTGAGGTCTTTTTTGACACTATTTGTCCTTGTTTAGCCATTTATCTACTAAGCGAAGAACGACACCGACCACAATTGGTCCGATGATAGTTTTGAGTACTAATTCCATCATGGGCTATCTCACCTCCTTTCGTAGGCGGTGTAGCAGTGCCGTATAATATTATACCACATAAATGTTAAACTCGGGAGTCACCCAATCAGGTGGAGTTTTTTGGCTCTATTTCAGGCTTTTCGGGAGTTTTCTAAACATCATTTTCCGATAACTTTCGCAATCTTGAAAGTCTTGTTGTACAGAGGTTTAAGAGAATATAAACCTTTGACAAATTTTGTGAACTATGGGATAATAAAAGGGAATTAAGTATTGTGTCTATATCATAGGCTAGAAAAGACCCCAAGCTCACGTCCAAATAAGCTTGGGGTCTTTTTGACACTATTTATCCTTGTTTAGCCATTTATCGACTAAGCGAAGAACGACACCGACCACAATTGGTCCGATGATAGTTTTAAGTATTGTATCCATCATGGGCTATCTCACCTCCTTTCGCAGGCGGTGTAGCAGTGCCGTATAATATTATACCACATACGTGCTAAACTCGGGAGTCACCCAATCGGGTGGCTTTTTTGTTTGTGGCTTGGTTTTTTGATATAATAGAGCCATGAGTAGAATTTTAGACAATGAGATAATGGGGGATGAAGAGTTAGTAGAACGCACGCTCCGTCCTCAGTATTTACGTGAATATATCGGGCAGGATAAGGTCAAGGATCAGCTCCAAATCTTTATCGAAGCTGCCAAAATGCGGGATGAAGCGCTGGATCATGTCCTTTTATTTGGACCTCCAGGTTTGGGGAAAACGACCATGGCCTTTGTTATTGCCAACGAACTGGGTGTCAATCTCAAGCAGACGTCTGGGCCTGTCATTGAAAAAGCCGGAGATCTAGTAGCGATTTTGAATGACTTAGAGCCTGGGGATGTTCTCTTTATTGATGAGATTCATCGCTTGCCCATGTCGGTGGAAGAGGTGCTTTATAGTGCCATGGAGGACTTTTACATTGACATCATGATTGGTGCTGGTGAAGGTAGTCGCAGTGTTCATTTGGAGTTGCCACCTTTTACCTTGATTGGTGCGACGACTCGGGCTGGTATGCTCTCAAATCCGCTACGGGCACGTTTTGGAATTACAGGTCATATGGAGTATTATGCCCATGCTGATTTGACGGAAATTGTTGAGCGGACGGCAGATATTTTTGAGATGAAAATCACTCATGAGGCAGCATCCGAGTTGGCCTTGCGTAGTCGTGGAACCCCTCGTATTGCCAATCGTCTCCTCAAGCGCGTGCGTGATTTTGCCCAGATAATGGGGAATGGGGTGATCGATGATCTTATTACCGATAAGGCTTTGACCATGCTGGATGTTGACCATGAAGGTTTGGACTATGTGGACCAAAAAATCCTTCGGACCATGATTGAGATGTACGGTGGTGGCCCTGTTGGTCTAGGAACTCTTTCTGTTAACATAGCAGAAGAGCGTGAGACAGTGGAGGACATGTATGAGCCCTACTTGATTCAAAAAGGTTTTATCATGCGTACGCGGTCTGGACGGGTGGCGACTGCTAAGGCATATGAGCATTTGGGGTATGAGTACAGTGAAAAATAAGCAAGAAATTCTAGAGGCTTTTAGAAAAAATCCAGATATGATGACTATTCTGACTATCATCCGAAACCTGGAGTTGACAGATTCCTGGTTGGCAGCGGGTTCTGTCAGAAATTTCATCTGGAATCTCTTGTCAGACAAATCCCCTTTTGACTGTGAAACAGATGTAGATGTGATTTTCTTTAATCCAGATATTTCTTATGAGGAAACCTTATTACTGGAGAAAAAGCTACGAGAGGATTCTCCTCAGTACCAATGGGAGTTGAAAAATCAGGTCTATATGCATCAGCACAGTCCTCACACTGCTCCCTATACCAGTTCTCGTGATGCTATGAGTAAGTATCCAGAACGATGTACGGCTGTTGGACTACGCTTGAATGAAGAATCCGCTTTGGAACTCTATGCACCTTATAGTTTGGAGGATATTTTGAATTTTCAAGTTCGTCCAACTCCTCATTTTTTAGAGAATCAAGACCGAATGAAGCTCTATCAAACACGATTATCCAAGAAAAATTGGCAGGAGAAATGGAAAAATTTGATTTTTAAAAATACTTAAGGAAACTTTAAGCTAGGAAGTGTATACTAAGTCCATAAGTTAAGAAGACCTTAACTTAAACTCCTAAAACTTTTTCATAATAATCTCCCTATAAAAAATAAAGTCGCCAAATCAGGCGGCTTATTTTTTTGGAAATGGGCTTTGTGCCTGAGAATAATACTCAATGAAAATCAAAGAGCAAACTAGGAAGCTAACCGCAGGTTGCTCAAAACACTGTTTTGAGGTTGCAGATAGAGCTGACATGGTTTGAAGAGATTTTCGGGTAAATTCCCAAACTAACTTCCACCGTTAATCCAAGTGGAAGTTAGTCTGATAAAAATCGTAAAAACCAGTGGAAATCCGTGTCAGGGTAAGTTCCACTGGTTTTAATCATGCTTGATTTTATTGCTTTTGTAACCAAAATGAATCGAAAAAAAGAGCGCACAAAATCCCCTTATCTGAAAGCGTTTCAGATTAAGTTCCGCTATGGTGGAAGTTAGTGTGAGACGTTTGAATGCGGTTAAAGATTAGTTTTTAGAACTTATGTTGGAGTAATGTAGAAGACTGACAAACGTCTTCTGCAGGTATTTTAGAAATGCCTAGAAGCTTAGGAATTTCTTCTCCATAGGTAAAGACAAAGAGTTCATAGGCTGACTTTCCATTCAAAGCAGCACGTTTGACGCTGTTGACATGCGAACAAACGAGATTGATGTCCTCTTGAGTTAAGTTGTCAAAAGAAGTTCCTTTAGGTAGAATGTCGCGAATCAGCGTGTGATTTTTCTCAATTCTGCCTTTCTGGTCAGAGCGATTAGGGTCACAAAAGAATAGCTTACTCTCTCCTCGCACATCCATTTCGATGTCATCAACCCTTGCAAACTCTCCACCATTATCGGTAAGAATGACAGGAAAGAGTTGGAAGAAATCTTTGTCCGCTTGGTGAAGAGTGTTCTTAATATCATAGAGGTGTTTGGTAACCTCAAGGGCAGTTTTATTATCCAGAAGTCTAGCGAAGATAAAGTTACAGAAAGATAGATTGAAGGTGAGTAGGACTTTACCTCCCATTCTACCCATAACCGTATCCATTTCCAGCCAAGAGTCTAGTTGATTCAGTGCTAAATAGTTTTGGAAATCCTCATAGGAACGGCCTTTTTTAGCTTCTTTAGGGATGGAAGGTAGCTTACTTTTCCGTCTTTCTTTGAATTTAACGGCTCTGGCAAGATCAATCGGAGCGATAGACAGGTAACCTTTTCGGATGTGTCGATAGACAGTCGAGGAGCTAACATCAAGGTTATGAGTTTTCAGAATATGATAGATGTGTTGTCCTTTTTTAACCCCATCAGAAATGATTTTGTCCATATCCCAGAAAGTCTGAGAATTAAGAGGAGTTCCTTCACGAGATTCAACAAGAGTTTGTTCGTACTGTTTTTGAGCTTGTTTAGCGAGGTAGAAGATCTTCTTATAGCCACAATTCTGTCTTCTTTTAGGACATCCATTACAGACAAAGGGAGCCTTATCGAGTAAAGGGCAAGGAAGGTTGTTAGAGGTAGAGTATCTAATTTGTTTGTTTCGTTTGACTTCTTTAGAAACAGTAGTCGGGTCTTTTAGAACAAGTTGCCCGATAGCTTTGAAGGTTTCACCGCGCTCTAAGCCCAATTGGATATCATTACGGTCTGAAAGGGTAAGGTGTTTATGTTTTGTCATAGTGAGCCTCGTTTCTAACTCAAACGTCTCATACTTAATTCCACCATAAAAATCCGTTTTAGACTAATTTCCACTTTGGTTAGGCAAGTGGAAGTTACTTTGAGAAGTTAGCGAAGAGATTTTCGAAGAGTATAAATAGCTTAGTGATAGAAGAAAATGAGGAAATATGGTATAATGAAACGATAGATTTTTGAATAGGAATAAGATCATGTTTGGATTTTTTAAGAAAGATAAGGCTGTGGAAGTAGAGGTTCCGACACAGGTTCCTGCTCATATCGGCATCATTATGGATGGCAATGGCCGTTGGGCTAAAAAACGTATGCAACCGCGAGTTTTTGGACACAAGGCGGGCATGGAAGCATTGCAAACTGTGACCAAGGCAGCCAACAAACTGGGCGTTAAGGTTATTACGGTCTATGCTTTTTCTACGGAAAATTGGACCCGTCCAGATCAGGAAGTCAAGTTTATCATGAACTTGCCAGTAGAGTTTTATGATAATTATGTTCCAGAACTACATGCGAATAATGTTAAGATTCAAATGATTGGGGAAACGGACCGCCTGCCTAAGCAAACTTTTGAAGCTCTGACCAAGGCTGAGGAATTGACTAAGAACAACACAGGTTTGATTCTTAATTTTGCCCTCAACTATGGTGGACGTGCTGAGATTACACAGGCTCTTAAGTTGATTTCTCAGGATGTTTTAGATGCCAAAATCAACCCAGGTGACATCACAGAGGAATTGATTGGCAACTATCTCTTCACCCAGCATTTGCCTAAGGACTTACGAGATCCGGACTTGATTATCCGGACTAGTGGGGAATTGCGTTTGAGTAATTTCCTTCCATGGCAGGGAGCCTATAGTGAGCTCTATTTTACGGACACCTTGTGGCCTGATTTTGACGAGACAGCCTTGCAGGAAGCCATTCTTGCCTACAATCGTCGTCATCGCCGATTTGGAGGAGTTTAGGAGGAAATATGACACAGGATTTACAGAAAAGAACCTTGTTTGCAGGAATTGCCCTGGCTATTTTCCTACCGATTTTGATGATTGGGGGACTCTTGCTTCAGATAGCAATTGGAATCATAGCTATGCTAGCCATGCATGAACTTTTGAAGATGAGAGGTCTAGAGACCATGACGATGGAGGGCCTCTTGACCCTCTTTGCAACCTTTGCCTTGACCATTCCCTTGGAGAATTACCTGACTTTTTTGCCAGTTGATGGGAATGTGGTTGCTTATAGTGTTTTGATTTCAATCATGTTAGGAACGACCGTTTTTAGCAAGTCTTATACAATTGAGGATGCTGTTTTCCCGCTTGCTATGAGTTTCTATGTGGGCTTTGGTTTTAATGCTCTATTAGATGCTAGAATTGCAGGTTTAGATAAGGCATTATTAGCCTTGTGTATTGTTTGGGCAACAGACAGTGGTGCCTATCTTGTTGGGATGAACTATGGGAAACGAAAATTAGCTCCGACAGTTTCTCCAAATAAAACCTTTGAGGGGGCCTTGGGTGGTATTTTAGGCGCTATTTTAGTAACTATCATCTTTATGATTGTTGACAGCACAGTCGCTCTTCCGTATGGAATTTACAAGATGTCAGTCTTTGCTATTTTCTTTAGCATTGCTGGACAATTTGGTGACTTACTAGAAAGTTCGATTAAGCGTCACTTTGGTGTTAAGGATTCTGGGAAATTTATCCCTGGACATGGTGGTGTTTTGGATCGTTTCGATAGTATGTTGCTTGTATTTCCAATCATGCACTTGTTTGGACTCTTTTAATCAAAAGACGGAGGAAATACTATGCTCGGAATTTTAACCTTTATTCTGGTTTTTGGGATTATTGTAGTGGTGCACGAGTTCGGACACTTCTACTTTGCCAAGAAATCAGGGATTCTAGTGCGTGAATTTGCCATTGGCATGGGACCCAAGATCTTTGCTCATATTGGCAAGGATGGAACGGCCTATACCATTCGCATCTTGCCTCTGGGTGGCTATGTTCGCATGGCTGGTTGGGGTGATGATACAACTGAAATCAAGACAGGAACTCCTGTCAGTTTGACGCTTACTGATGATGGTAAGGTTAAACGCATCAATCTTTCAGGTAAAAAATTGGATCAAACAGCTCTTCCTATGCAGGTGACCCAGTTTGACTTTGAAGACAAGCTCTTTATCAAGGGCTTGGTTCTGGAAGAAGAAAAAACATTTGCAGTGGATCACGATGCAACGGTTGTGGAAGCAGATGGTACTGAGGTTCGGATTGCACCTTTAGATGTGCAATATCAAAATGCAACTATCTGGGGCAAACTGATTACCAACTTTGCAGGACCTATGAATAACTTTATCTTAGGTGTCGTTGTTTTCTGGATTTTAATCTTCATGCAGGGTGGTGTCAGAGATGTCGATACCAACCAGTTCCATGTCATGCCTCAAGGGGCTTTGGCTAAGGTGGGAGTACCAGAAACGGCACAGATTACCAAGATTGGTTCACATAAGATTAGCAACTGGGAAAGTTTGATTCAGGCTGTGGAATCAGAAACCAAAGATAAGACGGCCCCAACCTTGGATGTGACTATTTCTGAAAAGGGTAGTGACAAACAAGTTACGGTTACTCCGGAAGAAAGTCAAGGCCGTTACCTTCTAGGTGTTCAACCGGGGATTAAGTCAGATTTTCTATCCATGTTTGTAGGTGGTTTTACAACTGCTGCTGACTCGGCCCTCCGAATTCTCTCAGCTCTGAAAAATCTGATTTTCCAACCGGATTTGAACAAGCTAGGTGGACCTGTTGCCATCTTTAAGGCAAGTAGTGACGCTGCTAAAAATGGAATTGAGAATGTCTTGTACTTCTTGGCAATGATTTCCATCAATATCGGGATTTTTAATCTTATTCCGATTCCAGCCCTGGATGGTGGTAAGATTGTGCTCAATATCCTAGAAGCCATCCGCCGCAAACCATTGAAACAAGAAATTGAAACTTATGTCACCTTGGCCGGAGTGGTCATCATGGTTGTCTTGATGATTGCTGTGACCTGGAATGACATTATGCGACTCTTTTTTAGATAATCGAGGAATATTATGAAACAAAGTAAAATGCCTATCCCAACGCTTCGCGAAATGCCAAGCGATGCTCAAGTTATCAGCCATGCTCTTATGTTGCGTGCTGGTTATGTTCGCCAAGTATCTGCAGGTGTTTATTCTTACCTACCACTTGCTAATCGTGTGATTGAAAAAGCTAAAAATATCATGCGCCAAGAATTCGATAAGATTGGTGCAGTGGAGATGTTGGCTCCTGCCCTTCTCAGTGCAGAATTGTGGCGCGAATCAGGTCGTTACGAAACTTATGGTGAGGACCTTTACAAACTAAAAAACCGTGAAAAATCAGACTTTATCCTAGGTCCAACTCACGAAGAAACCTTTACAGCTATTGTCCGTGATTCTGTTAAGTCTTACAAGCAATTGCCACTTAACCTTTACCAAATCCAGCCTAAGTATCGTGATGAAAAACGCCCACGTAATGGACTTCTTCGTACACGTGAGTTTATCATGAAGGATGCTTATAGTTTCCACGCTAACTATGATAGCTTGGACAGTGTTTATGATGAGTATAAGGCTGCTTATGAGCGTATTTTCACTCGTAGTGGTTTAGACTTCAAGGCTATCATTGGTGACGGTGGAGCCATGGGTGGTAAGGACAGCCAAGAATTTATGGCCATTACACCTGCTCGTACAGACCTTGACCGCTGGGTTGTCTTGGACAAGTCAGTTGCCTCATTTGACGAAATTCCTACAGAAGTGCAAGAAGACATCAAGGCAGAATTGCTCAAATGGATGGTCTCTGGTGAAGATACCATTGCTTACTCAAGTGAATCTAGCTATGCGGCTAACTTGGAAATGGCAACAAACGAGTACAAACCAAGCAACCGTGTTGTCGCTGAAGAAGAAGTGACTCGTGTTGCAACACCAGATGTTAAATCAATCGATGAAGTTGCAGCCTTCCTCAACGTTCCAGAAGAACAAACGATTAAAACCCTCTTCTACATGGCAGATGGTGAGCTTGTTGCAGCCCTTCTAGTTGGAAATGACCAACTCAACGAAGTCAAGTTGAAAAACCACTTGGGAGCAGATTTCTTTGACGTTGCTAGTGAAGAAGAAGTGGCAAATGTTGTTCAAGCAGGATTTGGTTCACTTGGCCCGGTTGGTTTGCCAGAGAATGTTAAAATCATTGCAGATCGTAAGGTGCAAGATGTTCGCAATGCAGTTGTCGGTGCTAACGAAGATGGCTACCACTTGACTGGTGTGAACCCAGGCCGTGATTTTACTGCAGAATATGTGGATATCCGTGAAGTTCGTGAGGGTGAAATTTCTCCAGACGGGCAAGGAGTCCTTAACTTTGCGCGTGGTATTGAAATTGGTCACATCTTCAAACTCGGTACTCGCTATTCAGCAAGCATGGGAGCAGATGTTTTGGATGAAAATGGCCGTGCTGTGCCAATCATCATGGGATGTTACGGTATCGGTGTCAGCCGCCTCCTTTCAGCAGTGATGGAACAACACGCTCGTCTCTTTGTTAACAAAACGCCAAAAGGTGAATACCGTTACGCATGGGGCATCAACTTCCCTAAAGAATTGGCACCATTTGATGTGCATTTGATTACTGTCAATGTCAAGGACGAAGAAGCACAAGCTCTGACAGAAAAACTTGAAGCAAGCTTGATGGGAGCTGGTTACGAAGTCTTGACAGACGACCGTAATGAACGTGTCGGAGTCAAATTCAGCGATAGTGACTTGATTGGATTGCCGATTCGTATCACTGTTGGGAAGAAAGCGGCTGATGGCATCGTAGAAGTGAAGATTAAAGCGACTGGTGATACCATCGAAGTTCATGCAGATAACTTGCTCGAAACGCTTGAAATTCTCAGCAAGAAATAAAAACTATAATCAGAAGAAAAACAAGGAAAAAATGTAACTAGTTTTTACCTTGTTTTTTCTGTATAATGGGAAAAATGAGTAGATAAAGAGGTAAATGTATGCTAAGATTTCCAAAGGATTTTGTCTGGGGATCCTCTACTTCTGGACCACAAACAGAAGGACGTGTAGCTGGTGACGGTAAGGGAGATAATCTCTGGGATTATTGGTACCAAGTGGAGCCAAATCGTTACTATAATGGGATTGGTCCAGATAAGACATCGACCTTTTATGAAAATTGGGAACAGGATATTGAGCTACTGGTAGAAACTGGTCACACAGCCTTTCGGACTTCTATTCAATGGTCACGGATTTTTCCACAAGGGCGTGGGGAAGTCAATGCTCAAGGTGTGGATTTCTATCGTAAGGTTTTTGAGGCTATTAAGGCTAAAGGAATTCGTCTTTTAGTCAATCTCTATCATTTTGATCTGCCTTTTGCTCTTCAAGAAGATGGGGACGGTTGGGAAAATAAGGCGACTGTCTCAGCCTATGAAGACTATGCTCGTTTTTGTTTTGAGACTTATGGAGATTTAGTGGATCAATGGATTACCTTTAACGAGCCAATCGTTCCAGTAGAATTTGGATATTTTTACGATGCCCATTATCCACATAAGGTGGATGCAGAAGCGGCGGTTAAAGTAGCTTATCATACACAATTGGCCAGCAGTCAGGCGGTTAAGGCTTGTCATGAACTTTTGCCAGATTCCAAGATTGGGATTGTCCTCAACTTGACACCGGCTTATCCACGTAGCCAGCATCCTGCTGATGTCAAGGCTGCTCGTATTGCGGATCTCTTTCAGGCCCAATCTTTCTTAGATCCGTCTGTTTTGGGGACTTATCCACAGGAGTTGGTAGAAATCTTGCATGAACACGGTCTCTTGCCTGATACTACGGAGGAAGAGTTGGAGCTCATTCGTGAAAATACAGTGGATTTCCTTGGTGTCAACTACTATCAGCCTTTGCGTGTTATGGCACCTCGATTTGCTAAGCATCCAGAGAGTCCACTCTTACCCGAACATTTTTACGAGCCTTATGTGATGCCTGGACGTAAAATCAATCCTCATCGTGGCTGGGAGATTTATGAGCAAGGGATTTATGACATTGCCCAAAATATCAAGGAAAATTATGGTAATATCGAGTGGATGTTGACAGAGAATGGTATGGGTGTTGAAGGAGAGGAAAAATTCCGTCAAGATGGGATGATTCAAGATGATTATCGTATTGACTTTGTAAAAGGTCATCTTCGTGAACTGCACCGTGCCATTGAAGACGGAGCCAATTGTAAGGGCTACTTAATTTGGACCTTTATCGATTGCTGGTCATGGCTCAACAGCTATAAAAATCGCTATGGTTTGGTCGAATTAGACTTGGAAACGCAAGAACGTCGTCTGAAGAAATCAGGGCACTGGTTCAAGGAATTAAGCGATAATAATGGATTTTAAAAAGGACTCTGACTGATTATCCTAATTGGTCAGAGTTTTTTGCTTACAGGAGATGAATTTTAACTATACCAATTTTAACTCTTGACAAGTGAAAGAAACAAGTATATACTGTTTTTGCTGATTCTATAAAAGAGGAATTAGACTATACCAATTTAAGGAGAAAGCACAGCTTGCCTGTGTCGTATATACTATGTGTGGAATTGTTGGTGTTGTTGGAAACACAAATGCAACTGATATTTTGATTCAAGGGCTTGAAAAGCTCGAATACCGTGGCTATGATTCTGCGGGGATTTTTGTCTTAGGTGGTGCTGAGAACCATTTGGTGAAGGCTGTTGGTCGTATTGCAGAATTGTCTGCTAAGACAGCTGGTGTTGAGGGAACAACTGGTATCGGACATACTCGTTGGGCAACTCACGGGAAACCAACTGAGGACAATGCTCACCCACACCGCTCTGAGACTGAACGTTTTGTTTTGGTGCACAATGGGGTGATTGAAAACTACCTTGAAATCAAGGAAGAATACCTTGCAGGTCACCATTTCAAGGGGCAAACAGATACTGAAATCGCCGTTCATTTGATTGGAAAATTTGCGGAAGAAGAAGGCCTCTCAGTTCTTGAAGCCTTCAAAAAAGCTCTTCACATCATCCGTGGTTCTTATGCCTTTGCCTTGGTTGACTCACAAGATCCTGAAGTTATCTACGTAGCTAAGAATAAATCACCACTTTTGATTGGTCTTGGGGAAGCCTACAACATGGTCTGCTCAGATGCGATGGCTATGATTCGTGAAACCAACCAATATATGGAAATTCATGACCAAGAATTGGTAATCGTCAAGGCTGATAGTGTCGAAGTTCAAGACTATGATGGCAACAGTCGTGAGCGTGCTAGCTATACTGCAGAACTTGACTTGTCAGATATCGGTAAAGGAACTTACCCTTACTACATGCTCAAGGAAATTGACGAGCAACCAACGGTTATGCGTAAACTCATCCAAGCCTACACAGATGAGGCTGGTCAAGTTGTCGTAGACCCAGCTATCATCCAGGCTGTTCAAGACGCAGACCGTATCTACATTCTTGCAGCTGGAACATCTTACCACGCAGGATTTGCTTCTAAGAAGATGTTGGAAGAATTGACAGATACACCAGTTGAACTGGGAATCTCATCTGAGTGGGGCTACGGTATGCCACTTCTCAGCAAGAAACCACTCTTCATCTTTATCAGCCAGTCTGGTGAAACAGCGGATAGCCGTCAGGTTTTGGTTAAGGCTAATGAAATGGGAATCCCAAGCTTGACAGTGACAAACGTCCCAGGTTCAACTCTTTCTCGTGAAGCTAACCATACCATGCTTCTTCATGCAGGTCCTGAAATTGCCGTGGCATCAACAAAGGCTTATACAGCACAAATCGCAGCCCTTGCCTTCCTGGCAAAAGCAGTCGGAGAAGCAAATGGCAATGCTAAAGCGCAAGCCTTTGACCTGGTTCATGAGTTGTCAATCGTAGCTCAGTCTATCGAATCAACTCTTTCAGAGAAAGAAACCATTGAAGCCAAGGTTCGTGAGCTTCTTGAAACAACTCGCAATGCCTTTTATATTGGGCGTGGTCAAGATTACTATGTAGCCATGGAAGCAAGTCTCAAACTTAAAGAGATTTCTTACATCCAGTGTGAAGGCTTTGCGGCAGGAGAACTCAAGCATGGAACCATTGCCTTGATTGAAGAAGGAATACCTGTTTTGGCCCTCTTGTCAGATCCAGTCCTTGCCAACCATACTCGTGGAAATATCCAAGAGGTCGCAGCCCGTGGTGCCAAGGTTCTCACTATCGCAGAAGAAAATGTTGCTAAAGAGACAGATGATATCGTCCTTACGACTGTACACCCTTACCTCTCACCAATTTCAATGGTCGTGCCAACGCAATTAGTCGCTTACTTTGCAACACTTCACCGTGGTCTCGATGTGGACAAACCACGTAACCTTGCTAAATCAGTAACGGTAGAATAAGCTAAAAAAGTCTAGTTATCTAGGCTTTTTCTTGTGAGCAAATTGGTTGCCTGTACTCAAGATTCGTGTTAGAATAATTTTTCAAATTGAAGGACAGAAATAGACAGGGAGAATCACAATGGTAGAATTGGGAATTTCAACATTTGGGGAAACAACGGAGCTTGAAGGGACTGGGCAAACTTACAGTCATGCCGAACGCATTCGTCAGTTGGTGGCAGAGATTGAACTAGCTGACAAGGTTGGCTTGGATGTATATGGGATTGGTGAGCACCATCGAGAGGATTTTGCGGTATCTGCGCCAGAGATTGTCCTGGCAGCTGGGGCAGTCAATACCAAGAAAATTCGTTTGACCAGTGCAGTCAGCATTCTCTCGAGCATGGATCCGATTCGCTTGTTCCAACAGTATGCCACTATCGATGCTTTGTCAAATGGACGTGCGGAGATTATGGCCGGAAGGGGTTCTTTCACGGAATCTTTTCCCTTGTTTGGATATGATTTGAAAGACTACGAAGCCCTCTTTGATGAGAAATTAGACTTGCTTCAGTTAGTCAATGAAAAGACCAAGCTAGACTGGAAAGGGCGATTGACCCAAACACTCTCTGGCAAAGAAGTCTATCCTCGTCCAGTTCAGGACAAATTACCCTTGTGGATAGCGACAGGTGGTCATGTCGAATCAACAGTGAAGATTGCTCAGGAAGGCCTACCGATTGTCTATGCCATTATTGGTGGCAACCCTCGTTATTTTAAAAAGTTGATTCAGGCTTATCGTGAGATTGGGAGCGAAGCGGGTTATGCTAGCCAGGAACTAAAGGTTGGAGCTCATTCTTGGGGTTGGATTGCTGAAGATAGCGAGCAGGCTGTAAAAGATTATTTCCATCCGACCAAGCAAGTGGTGGATGCAATTTCCAAAGACCGTCCACACTGGCATGAATTGAGTTATGAGCAATATTTGGAGCAAGTTGGGCCAAATGGTGCTATGTTTGTGGGAAATCCAGATCAGGTGGCAGAAAAATTGATTCGCATGATTGAGGATTTAGATTTGGACCGTTTCATGCTCCATCTACCGCTTGGTTCCATGCCTCATGACCAAGTCCTGAGAGCTATTGAACTCTTCGGCACGCAAGTGGCTCCAAAAGTACGGGCTTATTTTGCCATGAAAGAGGCTTAATAAAAAATCCTAATCAGGCTGATTAGGACGACAAATATTGTACAAAAAATAATCCCCCGAGCGTTAATGCTTGGGGGATTTTTCTATAGGAGGGCTAGTTTAGTTCTCTTTTTTGTTTTTTAGCAAGAAGCCGAGACCTAGAAGGGCAAGGAGACTAATTCCTGTAAACAGGAGTTTGTTATCGTTGTGCTTAGTTATATCTAGTTATATCTAGTTATATCTAGCTATGCAAAGGTTATACAGTAGCAGTTTTAGCTAACCCATTCACCGTTTTCATTGACCAAATAGCCTTCAACTCTTGTATTAACTGCAAGTTTACCTGATGAATCAACATAGTACCATTTGCCAGAAACTTCAAACCATTGATTTTCTTTCATAGCTCCTGATGGCTCAAGATAGTACCAAGTATCTCCATCCTTAACCCAACCGGTTGACATAGAACCGTTACTATTTAGGAAGTACCAAACATTGCCATCTTTGACCCATCCAGTTACCATAGAGCCATCATCTTTTAGATAATACCAAGTATCTCCATCTTTTATCCAACCAGTAGCTAGAGAACCGTCTGCTTTATGGAAATACCAGATGCCATTTTCTTGTTTCCAACTAGCTTTAGTTGTCTGATTTGGAGTTTCCGATTTCTTATTTGTATAAGCTGGAGTATAGGAAGTGACAATAGTTTGAGTAGGCGTAGATGGAAGTGATTGAGTATTATTGTCCTTATGTGGTTGTTGAGCTTGTGAATCAGTTGTAGCTTGGCTAGGTTTATTTTCTGCATCAGCTACTTTGGCATCTGGTTTAGTAGAATCAGGTCTAGCTTGTGGAGCTGGATCTTGATGTGCAGGGTGAGAAGCTTCATTTTGATGTTCAGGCTTGGAAGGGGTTGAGTCTGGTTTCTCTTCTGCAGTTGACTCATGACTAGTTCCATTTTGAGAGACTCGAAGAACGGTAGCTGTAAGGGCATTCAATTTCAAGCCTTTTTCAGTCCATTCAAGTCCTTGAGGGTTGGCAATTCCGACTGACCCTGCTTGGTTTTCATCTGCTAAAACTTCAGCATTTCTGAGGTGGGCGAAGGCAGTTCCCAAGTTAAATTCGCGAGCTTTTTCGTCCGCATTGACAAAGACTGCGTAGATATCACCGTTTGGAGCAGTAATTTGGTAGCCAATTACTACATCCTCTTTTTCTACACCGTTTTGACCTGGGACAGTGATGAGGTGGACACGGTCTTTGATATCTTGGAGACTCTTAAGTCGGAAGGCATCTGTAGATTGACGAAGGGCAATCAACCCTTTCATATAGTCACGGCTCTTGACATTTTCAGGATATGCTTTTCCATCTGTAGCCTTAGTCCAGTCAAACTTGTTGACTGCATCGCTAGAATCGTAAGAGTCATGGATGAAGTAAGGGTAGTCAAATGGATTGCCATCCTTATCACGCAACAAGTGAGATTTGTTTGGTTGTTTGTCCTCTGCTACTGGAGTCTTGTAGGCTGGGTCACGGAATTGTTTAGTACGTCCATATTCCTGACCGGAGTGGATAAATGGAGTTCCTTGAGCTGTCAAGACCATGAGGTTTCCAAGTCGCAAACGACGGTGGATTTCAGCATAGTTCTCAGCCTTGCTTGGGTCTTTTTTAATAGACTGAGCGATAATGTCAAAGAGGGTCAAGTTGTCATGGGCTGCGATGTATTGGATGACATCTCCAGGGCTGTCTGCTTCAAAGTTGGTTGGTTGAGCAATCAGATTTTTGAAGATAGTGTTGATATCACGTTTGCCACCTGTGATAAAAGCAGGTTGACCTTCATTTGGATAACCAGATTTGAGGTTGTTACGGATGTCATCTGAGAAGACAGCGACAGTATCGGTATGTTTCATCCAATCTTGATCAGCAGCTCTAGTAGGCATATTTTCATCACCAGCATAGGTTCTCCAACCTTCGCCTAACATGATGAGGTTTGGATTGAGGGCGCGTGCAGCCTTGTAAGCTTCTTCGATAGAAGCCGCATCATGGTCTCCCATCATATCGAAGCGGAATCCATCTACTTTGTAGGTATCAACTAGGTATTTGATAGAATCAACTAGTAGGCGTTTGGTCATATGGTGGGTTGTCCCCAAACGTCCACCACCAAAGCTAGTTCGAGGTGTTCCGTCAGCATCCATAAAGTGGTAGTAGTTTGGCTCTAGGTCTTCAAAGATATCGACTTTGGCTGTATGGTTATACACTACGTCCAGGATAGCTCCCATGCCACGTTTGTGGATCTCGTTGATGAGGTTTTTAAATTCTGCGATTCGTTTTTCTGGATTTTTAGGATCGCTTGAGTACATACCAGTCAATGAGAAGTAGTTTTGAGGGTCATATCCCCAGTTATAGTTGCTGTTGCTTGAAGCATAGTCAGACAAGCGTTCATGGTTTTTCAATTCATTGACAAAGTAGTAAGACAAGACTGGAAGGAGCTGGATGTGGGTCACACCTAAGTCTTTGAGATAGTCTAGTTTTTCGATAAAGGCTTCAAAAGTACCAAATGGCTTAGTCAAATCTTTTGCGATGGCAGGATCTGAAGTGAAGTCACGCACATGAGCTTCGTAGATAACGGCATCTTCACGAGTCTTGAAGTTGTGAATCTTACCATAAGTCAAGTCTTGAGGTCCGAGTTTGGCTGGATTTACAAAGGCAGCTTTAGCCACTTTATGGGCATCGTCTGTTTTTGCAAGATCGCTGTTCCAAGCAGCGAGAGATTTAGCGTAAGGATCGAGTGCAAGAACAGTTTTCCCTTGACGCTCGATTTGGTATTGATAATAGTATCCAGTGAAATCTTTGATGCCTAATTTGTTTGTGCTATCTAGAGTTTGTTTCCAAGTTCCTCTTTCCCCTTTTTCAAGAGCGACAGTTCCAACTACTTTGTCAGGGTCATTCTTGTCGTAGACAACAACAGAAACCTTATCAGCACTTGGTGACCAAAGGGTCAAATCAACTTGTTTTCCTTCTTCTTTTAAGTCAGCTCCAAGTTTGCCATCATAGCTGTAAGTCTCATCTTTAAGGCGCCAGCTTGTTTTGGTAGTGAATTGGTCGGAATTGTAGCTAACGGTATAAGGATGTTTTGTGTCAGAGAAATCTCCGCTGTAGGTCACTTTCTTACCAGCTTCATCGATTGCAACATCGGTGATAGTTACTTTGTTTCCTAGGTGATTAGTGATGTTGGAGTGTTTGAGGATATCCTCTTTTTTAGCACCGACTAGTGTTGAAAAACTACTTTCAATGCTAGATGTTCCTACGTGTTGGGCTCCTGTCATACGGATATCATGGACATAGTATGGATTTGTGTAAATCGATTCGTCATCGTCTTTTAGAAAAATTTGGCTATGATTTTTCAAATCTGTGAACTTATAATCTTCTTTACGGATTTTCACGTCGTCTCCTTGTTTGCTCTCATCTAGTAATAAAAAGCCAAATTCTTTGGCGGCATCCTTAAGAGGGATGTCGATATAGCGACCATATTTGCCTGTAGCCGTAAAGTCTGTTCCGTCAGGCCATTGAGCGCTACTTGGATTTTTCACATCTCCCCAGTACCAGAGAGATTTCTTGTCATAGTTGCCATCCGTGCGGTAGTAGTTGACGCGAACAGTTCCTGCAGGTTGTGGTTCGTAAGAGAAAACCTTGTAATCTTGGTCCAACCAAGCCTCGTTCATTTTTGGAACTAGTTTTTCTACAGATTTATCGCCGGTTAGATTTTTTCCAGCTGTATTGTTGATGAGGAAGCTAATTTTCTTGGCTTGTTCTCCCTTTAATTTGACATCTAGGTAGTAGCCATAGTCATCTTTTTTGGCATCCTTAAAGGACAAGGCTCCGTTAGGCCAGTTTTCAGATGGTTTTTCAACATCGTCCCAAGTCCATAGTCCTTGAGCATCCTTGTTTTCTTCAGGAAGTTTTTTGACATGGATACGGAAGTAATTGTCTTCGATTGGCTCTTCTGCCTTAGTTTCAGTCGTTACTGGACTAGCAGAAGTGGTTGGCTCATTTGAACGATCTTGTCCGGTTTGTGGTGCTGAATCGGCTAGGCTTGCAACAGGAGTTGTTGGCTCTGTTGCAGGTTTTTCTTCTTTTTTCTCTAGGGAAGCGTTTGCATTTTCGGGTGAAGAAATATCACTTTCTTTCTTACCAGAGCCAGCTGCTGTATCAGTGAGAGGTTGGGCAAGGATGGTTGTATTTCCGTTGCTGGGTTCGTTAGTGGTTGTTGTACTTTCGTCGGCTGAGATAGTTGGCGTAGCCATAGCAAGTAGGACAAGGCTTGCGCCGATAAGGACAGAACCAGTTCCATTTTTGAGGGAACGGATGCTGTAGACCATTTTTTTCTCAGTTTGAGCTGGTGTTTTTCTCATAATGATTCTCCAATCAATAAATTTCTATATCAGTATAGCATGTAGCAAAATAATATGCAAGCGTTTTCTTTGGTTTGTCAAAGAAATTCTTACTTTTGAGAAGTTTTCCGTATTATTTTATATATCAGTATAAATGGTGGAGATAAAAATGTCACATAAGACAAGACGTATTATTAGGAAGAGGATGTGTTCTCAGATATTTTTATTCAGAAATTGATCTCTAATATTTCTTTTAAAAAGTTCATCTAGCGAAACTATAAATAGGAAGAGAAAAAGCTAGCGCTTCTCAAGTTTTATCTAGTTTCCAAACTATAGTATTTACTGGAAATCTAAAGAAAATATCAGAAAAATTCAGCAAACGTTTTCTTCTTATTTTCTTGACTTTTTTGCTGGTTTGTGCTTGACTTTTACTTGAAATTTGATAGACTATAGACAAATAGGAAAACGTATTCATTTAAAAACGGAGGAATAAGGAATGAATCAAGAAAAACGTTTGCATCGCTTTGTCAAAAAGTGTGGACTCGGTGTGTGTAGTGCTGTTGTTGCGGCCTTTTTATTGAACGCTCAGGGAGTAGCTTTGGCTACAGAGCAAGGGAATCGTCCAGTTGAGACAGAAAACATCGCTCGTGGAAAACAAGCTAGTCAAAGTTCTACTGCTTATGGAGGAACTGCTATACGAGCAGTGGATGGTAATGTTGATAGTGACTATGGGCACCATTCTGTAACGCACACAAACTTTGAAGACAATGCTTGGTGGCAAGTTGATCTTGGAAAAACAGAGAATGTTGGAAAAGTTAAACTTTACAATCGTGGAGATGGGGATGTAGCTAATCGTCTTTCCAATTTTGATGTTGTTTTGTTAAATGAAGCAAAACAAGAAGTTGCTCGTCAACACTTTGATAGTTTGAATGGGAAGGCAGAACTTGAAGTTTTCTTCACCGCCAAAGACGCTCGTTATGTAAAAGTGGAGTTGAAAACTAAAAATACCCCATTGAGCTTGGCAGAAGTGGAAGTATTCCGTTCAGCAACAACTCAAGTTGGACAGGATAGAACTGCACCAGTAGTAGATCAAACATCAGCATTGAAAGACTACCTTTTTGGCTTAACTTATAATCCTTTGGATATTTTAACTCGCAAGGGAGAAACCTTAGAAAATCGCTACAACACAAGTGCTAAGGAACAAAATGGAGAGTTTGTCGTTGTAGAAAAAATCAAGAAAACCCTCTCTACAGGCACAGCAGATGTTTCCATCAATGGAAATCAAAATGTCTTCCTAGGTGGCTTGTATAAGGCAAACCAAAATCTGCTAGAAAATCAGCCAGAATTGATTAGTCTTGCCCGTGCAAAGGGGACAGTCAGCGTCGATTTACCTGGTATGATTCAGTCTGACAGCCGAATTGAAGCAGATCCTACAACTAGTGGTATGCAGTCTGCGATGAATACCTTGGTTGAAAGATGGACAAAGAATTACTCATCTAGCCATTCCGTTCCTGCCCGTGTTCAGTATGAATCAACTACAGCCTATAGCATGAACCAATTGAAAGCAAAATTTGGTGCAGACTTTGAAAAAGCAGGTGCACCGCTCAAGATTGACTTTGAGGCTGTGCAAAAGGGTGAAAAGCAAATTGAAGTTGTAAACTTCAAACAAATCTACTATACAGCGACATTTGATGCACCGACCAATCCAGCGGCTGTATTTGACAAGAGTGTGACACCTGAAGATTTAAAACAAAGAGGCGTTGATTCACAAACTCCACCTGTATATGTATCAAACGTTTCTTACGGACGTCAAATCTATGTTAAGTTTGAGTCAACAAGTAAGTCTACTGAATTAAAAGCAGCTATCAATGCGGTTATCAAAGGCGCAACAATTGCTCCAAATTCTGAATGGAGCCGTCTATTGAAGAATACTTCTGTAACAGCGGTAATTGTAGGAGGTAATGCTAGCGGTGCCGCCAAAGTTGTCACAGGAACAGTCGAAAACTTGAAGGAACTCATCAGAGAAGGAGCTAACTTTAGCGCTCAAAGTCCAGCTGTGCCAATCTCATATAAGACTGCCTTCCTAAAAGATAATGCCCAAGCAACTTTACAAAATAGTACAGACTATATCGAAACGAAGGTTACTTCTTACAAAAATGGCTTCTTGAAACTTCATCATAAGGGTGCTTATGTTGCGCGTTACTACATCTATTGGGATGAAATTACATATGATGAACAAGGAAATCCAGAAATCCGTTCACGTCAATGGGAAGATAACGGAAAAAACAGAACTTCAGGCTTCCAAACAGAGATTCAATTTAAAGGAAATGTCCGTAATCTTCGCATCAAGGTTCAAGAAAAGACGGGTCTTGTATGGGAACCATGGCGTACAGTTTACAACCGCACAGACTTACCACTAGTACAACAGCGTACAATTACACATTGGGGAACAACTCTAAACCCTAAAGTTGATGAAAAAATTGTGAATGAGTAACGATTTGATTTACTTGATTCGATAGTAAACAGTGAAGAGGAGAAACTTCGATTTCTCCTCTTTTATGATTGACTTTTGAGAGAATGAAAAGGGTAACTTCTATAGCAGATTGAAACTAGAATAGTACGTTGTTGCTATTAAAACATTTCTAGAAATTAAGTTGACTTTCCCAATAGATTTGTTCATGTCTTATTTCAATTCAATATAAAACTAACTTCCAGTTTTCCACAACCTAGCTTTTAGTATGAGAAAAAATGCGTTGTTACAGACATAAGGAGCTTTTTGAGAAGTGGGCAATCCGTGCAATCAGATTTGACGGATGTTGGATGCATGATGCGATTGCGCTTAATTTCCTTTGAAATCGTTGACGGGCCTTTTCCCATATTCTCAACGATGGAACGGAAAGTCTCACACTTAATTCCACCATAAAAATCCGTTTTAGACTAATTTCCACTTTGGTAAGGCAAGTGGAAATTACTTTGAGAACTTACCCCCAGCTAAAAATAACAATAAAAAAGAAAAATATCTTGACAACCAAGGGAAAATTTTGTTACAATAATAGACAGTACTTTTTACTTTTGGTCTCTCAAGAGTGTACAGGGACGTGCTGACAAATGTTGCAAAAGTACACACAGATGATAGCTGTCACCAAGTGTATCATCACCAAAAATAAAAAAACACAGGAGAATGTAGATGCCTACAATTAACCAATTGGTTCGCAAACCGCGTAAATCAAAAGTAGAAAAATCTAAATCACCAGCTTTGAACGTTGGTTACAACAGTCATAAAAAAGTTCAAACAAACGTTTCTTCACCACAAAAACGTGGTGTTGCAACTCGTGTTGGAACAATGACACCTAAAAAACCTAACTCAGCCCTTCGTAAATTCGCTCGTGTACGTTTGAGCAACCTTATCGAAGTTACTGCCTACATCCCAGGTATCGGACACAACTTGCAAGAGCACAGCGTGGTGCTTCTTCGTGGTGGACGTGTAAAAGACCTTCCAGGGGTACGTTACCATATCGTCCGTGGTGCACTTGATACTGCAGGTGTTAACGATCGTAAACAAGGCCGTTCTAAATACGGTACTAAACGTCCAAAAGCATAAGGAAAGGGGATAAAGAGAAATGAGTCGTAAAAATAGAGCTCCAAAACGTGACGTATTGCCAGATCCGCTTTACAATTCACAACTAGTTACTCGTCTTATCAACCGCGTTATGCTTGACGGTAAACGTGGTACAGCTGCTTCAATCGTTTACGGTGCTTTTGAGCAAATCAAAGAAGCTACTGGCAACGATGCACTTGAAGTATTTGAAACAGCTATGGAAAACATCATGCCTGTACTTGAAGTACGTGCACGTCGTGTTGGTGGTTCTAACTACCAAGTCCCAGTTGAAGTTCGTCCAGAACGTCGTACAACACTTGGACTTCGTTGGTTGGTAACAATCGCTCGTCTTCGTGGTGAACACACAATGCAAGACCGTCTTGCAAAAGAAATCTTGGATGCTGCTAACAACACTGGTGCAGCTGTTAAGAAACGTGAAGACACTCACCGTATGGCTGAAGCTAACCGTGCATTCGCACACTTCCGTTGGTAAGATTAAGATACTAAGGGCGTTAAAAAAGCGACTGAAAATTAGGAAGCTTGACGAAGAATCGAAGATTCTAGGAGAGCTTATCTATTTTCCGAGCTTTTAGCCCGGGTTCAAATTAGCTAAATCGATTAGTATTAGCTATAACTCAACTTACCAGCTCGTAAGTTGAAACCAACAATAGCATGAAAACATTGAGAACGGGTAGGTCCTGCCTATCCGTTTTTATTAAAATCGTGTTATAATAGAATAGAAATCAAAAATAAATAGGAGAAACAAACCTCATGGCACGCGAATTTTCACTTGAAAAAACTCGTAATATCGGTATCATGGCTCACGTCGATGCTGGTAAAACAACTACAACTGAGCGTATCCTTTACTACACTGGTAAAATCCACAAAATCGGTGAAACTCACGAAGGTGCGTCACAAATGGACTGGATGGAGCAAGAGCAAGAGCGTGGTATCACTATCACATCTGCTGCGACAACAGCTCAATGGAACAACCACCGCGTAAACATCATCGACACACCAGGACACGTGGACTTCACAATCGAAGTACAACGTTCTCTTCGTGTATTGGATGGTGCGGTTACCGTTCTTGACTCACAATCAGGTGTTGAGCCTCAAACTGAAACAGTTTGGCGTCAAGCAACTGAGTATGGAGTTCCACGTATCGTATTTGCCAACAAAATGGACAAAATCGGTGCTGACTTCCTTTACTCTGTAAGCACACTTCACGATCGTCTTCAAGCAAATGCACACCCAATCCAATTGCCAATCGGTTCTGAAGATGACTTCCGTGGTATCATCGACTTGATTAAGATGAAAGCTGAAATCTATACGAACGACCTTGGTACAGATATCCTTGAAGAAGACATCCCAGCTGAATACCTTGACCAAGCTCAAGAATACCGTGAAAAATTGATTGAAGCAGTTGCTGAAACTGACGAAGAATTGATGATGAAATACCTCGAAGGTGAAGAAATCACTAACGAAGAATTGAAAGCTGGTATCCGTAAAGCGACTATCAACGTTGAATTCTTCCCAGTATTGTGTGGTTCTGCCTTCAAGAACAAAGGTGTTCAATTAATGCTTGATGCGGTTATCGACTACCTTCCAAGCCCACTTGATATCCCAGCGATCAAAGGTGTTAACCCAGATACAGACGAAGAAGAAACTCGTCCAGCATCTGACGAAGAGCCATTTGCAGCTCTTGCCTTCAAGATCATGACTGACCCATTCGTAGGTCGTTTGACATTCTTCCGTGTTTACTCAGGTGTGCTTCAATCAGGTTCTTACGTATTGAACACTTCTAAAGGTAAACGTGAACGTATCGGACGTATCCTTCAAATGCACGCTAACAGCCGTCAAGAAATTGACACTGTTTACTCAGGTGATATCGCTGCTGCCGTTGGTTTGAAAGATACTACAACTGGTGACTCATTGACAGATGAAAAAGCTAAAATCATTCTTGAGTCAATCAACGTTCCAGAACCAGTTATCCAATTGATGGTTGAGCCAAAATCTAAAGCTGACCAAGACAAAATGGGTATCGCCCTTCAAAAATTGGCTGAAGAAGATCCAACATTCCGCGTTGAAACAAACGTTGAAACTGGTGAAACAGTTATCTCTGGTATGGGTGAGCTTCACCTTGACGTCCTTGTTGACCGTATGCGTCGTGAGTTCAAAGTTGAAGCGAACGTAGGTGCTCCTCAAGTATCTTACCGTGAAACATTCCGCGCTTCTACTCAAGCTCGTGGATTCTTCAAACGTCAGTCTGGTGGTAAAGGTCAATTTGGTGATGTATGGATTGAATTTACTCCAAACGAAGAAGGTAAAGGATTCGAATTCGAAAACGCAATCGTCGGTGGTGTGGTTCCTCGTGAATTTATCCCAGCGGTTGAAAAAGGTTTGGTAGAATCTATGGCTAACGGTGTTCTTGCAGGTTACCCAATGGTTGACGTTAAAGCTAAGCTTTACGATGGTTCATACCACGATGTCGACTCATCTGAAACTGCCTTCAAGATCGCGGCTTCACTTGCCCTTAAAGAAGCTGCTAAATCAGCACAACCAGCTATCCTTGAGCCAATGATGCTTGTAACAATCACTGTTCCAGAAGAAAACCTTGGTGATGTTATGGGTCACGTAACTGCTCGTCGTGGACGTGTAGATGGTATGGAAGCACATGGTAACAGCCAAATCGTTCGTGCTTACGTTCCACTTGCTGAAATGTTCGGTTACGCAACAGTTCTTCGTTCTGCATCTCAAGGACGTGGTACATTCATGATGGTATTTGACCACTACGAAGATGTACCTAAGTCAGTACAAGAAGAAATCATTAAGAAAAACAAAGGTGAAGACTAATCTGTCCTCACTCTAGAAGGAAGTCACTTAGTGGCTTCCTTTTGTCTTTAGAAAACACCTCTAAATATGGTAAAATAGTAGGAGAATAATGTGAGGAAAATAAATGTCAAACAGTTTTGAAATTTTGATGAATCAACTGGGGATGCCTGCTGAAATGAGGCAGGATCCTGCTTTATCACAGGCCGATATTGAGCGAGTTGTGGTTCATAAAATTAGTAAGGTATGGGAGTTTCATTTCGTATTTTCTAATATTTTACCGATTGAAATCTTTTTAGAATTAAAAAAAGGGCTGAGTGAGGAATTTTCTAAGACAGGCAATAAAGCTGTTTTTGAAATCAAGACTCGGTCTCAAGAATTTTCAAATCAGCTCTTGCAGTCCTACTATAGGGAGGCTTTCTCTGAGGGACCATGTGCTAGTCAAGGTTTTAAGTCTCTTTATCAAAATTTGCAAGTTCGTGCGGAGGGGGACCAACTCTTTATTGAAGGATCTGAGGCGATTGATAAGGAACACTTTAAGAAAAATCATCTTCCTAATTTAGCCGAACAACTTGAAAAATTTGGTTTTCCAACTTTTAACTGTCAAGTAGAGAAAAATGATGTGCTGACCCAAGAGCAGGAAGAGGCTTTTCATGCTGAAAATGAGCAGATTGTTCAAGCCGCCAATGAGGAAGCGCTCCGTGCTATGGAGCAACTGGAACAGATGGCACCTCCTCCAGCGGAAGAGAAACCAGCCTTTGATTTTCAGGCCAAAAAGGCTGCGGTTAAGCCAAAGCTAGATAAGGCAGAGATTACTCCTATGATTGAAGTGACGACGGAGGAAAATCGTCTGGTCTTTGAAGGGGTTGTGTTTGATGTGGAGCAAAAAGTGACCAGAACAGGGCGTGTTTTGATCAACTTTAAAATGACGGACTACACTTCAAGTTTTTCGATGCAAAAGTGGGTTAAGAACGAGGAAGAGGCCCAGAAGTTTGATCTAATTAAGAAAAATTCTTGGCTCCGAGTGCGTGGGAATGTGGAGATGAATAACTTCACACGCGATTTGACGATGAACGTGCAGGATGTGCAGGAAGTTGTTCACTATGAGCGGAAGGATTTGATGTCAGAAGGTGAGCGTCGGGTTGAGTTTCACGCTCATACTAACATGTCGACTATGGATGCTTTGCCAGAGGTAGAAGAAATCGTTGCGACAGCTGCTAAGTGGGGACACAAGGCGGTTGCCATCACGGATCATGGAAATGTTCAGTCCTTCCCACACGGCTATAAGGCGGCCAAAAAAGCGGGAATCCAGTTGATTTATGGAATGGAAGCCAATATCGTGGAGGATCGTGTCCCTATCGTCTATAACGAAGTGGAGATGGACTTGTCGGAAGCGACCTATGTGGTCTTTGACGTAGAAACGACGGGGCTTTCAGCTATCTATAATGACTTGATTCAGGTTGCGGCCTCTAAGATGTACAAGGGGAATGTCATTGCTGAATTTGATGAATTTATTAATCCTGGTCATCCCTTGTCAGCCTTTACTACTGAGTTGACTGGAATTACAGATGACCATGTCAAAAATGCTAAGCCACTGGAACAAGTTTTGCAAGAATTCCAAGAATTCTGCAAGGATACGGTCCTAGTTGCCCACAATGCGACCTTTGACGTTGGCTTTATGAATGCCAATTATGAGCGTCATGGTCTGCCAAAAATTAGTCAACCAGTTATCGATACGCTCGAATTCGCAAGAAACCTCTATCCTGAGTATAAACGTCATGGTTTGGGACCTTTGACCAAGCGTTTTGGTGTGGCCTTAGAACATCACCACATGGCCAATTACGATGCGGAAGCTACAGGTCGCCTGCTTTTCATCTTTATCAAAGAGGTGTCAGAAAAACATGGTGTGACTGATTTGGCTAGATTAAACATTGATTTGATTAGTCCAGATTCTTATAAAAAAGCTCGGATCAAACATGCGACCATTTATGTCAAAAATCAGGTAGGTCTAAAAAATATCTTTAAGCTGGTTTCTCTGTCTAATACCAAGTATTTTGAAGGGGTGCCACGAATTCCGAGAACAGTTTTAGATGCCCATCGGGAAGGATTGATTCTGGGGTCGGCTTGTTCAGAAGGTGAAGTTTTTGATGCAGTCGTTTCCCAAGGTGTGGATGCGGCGGTTGAGGTGGCCAAGTATTACGACTTTATTGAGATCATGCCACCAGCTATCTATGCTCCATTGATTGCTAAGGAGCAGGTCAAGGATATGGAGGAACTCCAGACCATTATCAAGAGTTTGATAGAAGTTGGAGACCGTCTTGGTAAGCCCGTTCTAGCTACGGGAAATGTCCATTATATCGAACCGGAAGAAGAGATTTACCGTGAAATTATCGTCCGTAGCTTGGGACAGGGGGCTATGATTAACCGAACTATCGGGCATGGAGAACATGCCCAACCAGCACCACTTCCAAAGGCTCATTTTAGAACGACAAATGAAATGTTGGATGAATTTGCCTTCTTGGGAGAGGAATTAGCTCGTAAACTGGTTATTGAAAATCCCAATGCCTTGGCAGAAATCTTTGAACCTGTTGAAGTTGTTAAGGGGGATTTGTACACGCCTTTCATCGACAAGGCGGAAGAAACGGTCGCTGAATTGACCTATAAGAAAGCTTTTGAGATTTATGGAAATCCGCTGCCAGATATTGTCGATTTGCGGATTGAAAAAGAACTGACTTCCATTCTGGGGAATGGATTTGCTGTGATTTATCTGGCTTCCCAGATGCTGGTACAACGTTCTAATGAACGGGGTTACTTGGTTGGTTCTCGTGGGTCTGTCGGATCTAGTTTTGTTGCGACTATGATTGGGATTACAGAGGTCAATCCTCTCTCTCCTCACTATGTCTGTGGTCAGTGTCAGTACAGTGAGTTTATCACCGATGGTTCGTACGGTTCAGGATTTGATATGCCCAATAAGGACTGTCCAAACTGTGGTAACAAACTCAGCAAAAATGGGCAAGATATTCCTTTCGAGACCTTCCTTGGTTTTGATGGGGACAAGGTTCCCGATATTGACTTGAACTTCTCGGGAGAAGATCAACCTAGCGCCCACTTGGATGTACGCGATATTTTTGGTGAGGAATATGCCTTCCGTGCAGGAACGGTTGGTACGGTGGCTGCCAAGACTGCCTATGGTTTTGTCAAGGGTTACGAGCGGGACTATGGCAAGTTTTATCGTGATGCAGAGGTAGAACGCCTCGCTCAAGGTGCTGCTGGTGTCAAGCGGACAACAGGACAACACCCGGGGGGAATCGTTGTTATTCCGAACTACATGGATGTCTATGATTTCACGCCTGTTCAGTATCCAGCGGATGACGTGACGGCTGAATGGCAGACGACTCACTTTAACTTCCACGATATTGATGAGAACGTCCTTAAACTTGATGTACTGGGACATGATGATCCGACCATGATTCGAAAACTCCAGGACTTGTCTGGGATCGATCCTAATGAAATCCCTATGGATGATGAAGGCGTGATGGCCCTCTTTTCTGGGACAGATGTGCTAGGGGTAACTCCTGAACAAATCGGAACACCGACGGGTATGCTGGGAATTCCAGAGTTTGGAACCAACTTTGTACGTGGAATGGTAGATGAGACGCATCCGACGACTTTTGCAGAGCTGCTTCAGCTCTCAGGTCTGTCCCATGGTACCGATGTGTGGTTGGGAAATGCTCAGGATCTGATTAAGCAAGGAATTGCGGACCTATCAACCGTTATCGGTTGTCGGGACGACATCATGGTTTACCTCATGCATGCCGGTCTCGAACCTAAGATGGCCTTTACCATTATGGAACGGGTACGTAAGGGCTTGTGGCTCAAGATTTCCGAAGAGGAGCGAAATGGCTACATTGAAGCCATGAAGGCCAATAAGGTGCCAGAGTGGTATATCGAGTCCTGTGGGAAAATTAAGTACATGTTCCCTAAAGCCCATGCGGCAGCCTACGTTATGATGGCCTTGCGTGTAGCTTACTTCAAGGTTCACCATCCCATTTATTACTACTGTGCTTACTTCTCCATTCGTGCTAAGGCTTTTGATATCAAGACCATGGGTGCGGGCTTGGATGCCATCAAACGCAGAATGGAAGAAATCTCTGAAAAACGGAAGAACAATGAGGCCTCTAATGTGGAGATTGACCTCTATACAACTCTTGAGATTGTCAATGAAATGTGGGAACGTGGTTTCAAGTTTGGCAAACTCGATCTCTATCGTAGTCAGGCGACAGAGTTCCTTATCGATGGGGATACCCTCATTCCGCCATTTGTAGCAATGGATGGTCTGGGAGAGAACGTTGCTAAGCAGTTGGTGCGATCGCGTGAAGAGGGAGAATTCCTCTCTAAAACAGAATTGCGCAAGCGTGGTGGGCTCTCATCAACCTTGGTTGAAAAGATGGATGAGATGGGGATTCTGGGCAATATGCCAGAGGATAACCAGTTGAGTTTGTTTGATGAGTTGTTTTAAGGTCTTGGAGGGAAAAAAATGAAACTAAGAATTTTTGCGGAAGATAGGCCAGCTGAGAAGGTATTTGAATATCAATTAGAACTTGATGATCAGATAATTCTTCTATCAACAGCACTCTTGTCAGGTGCTATTGCTTTAGCAGGATTATTCTCTGCTTTGAAAGAAAAATAAAAATAGAAAATAGAAAAGAGAAACAACATGGTTTTACCAAATTTTAAAGAAAATCTAGAAAAATATGCGAAACTATTGGTTGCGAACGGAATCAATGTGCAACCTGGTCACACTTTGGCTCTCTCTATCGATGTGGAGCAACGTGAGTTGGCTCACTTAATTGTCAAAGAAGCTTATGCTTTGGGTGCACATGAGGTGATCGTTCAGTGGACAGATGATGTCATTAACCGTGAGAAATTTCTCCATGCTCCGATGGAGCGTCTGGACAATGTGCCAGAATACAAGATTGCTGAGATGAACTATCTTTTGGAGAACAAGGCTAGCCGTCTTGGAGTTCGTTCATCTGATCCAGGTGCCTTGAACGGAGTGGATGCTGACAAGCTATCAGCTTCTGCTAAAGCTATGGGACTTGCTATGAAGCCAATGCGCATCGCAACGCAATCCAACAAGGTTAGTTGGACTGTAGCAGCCGCTGCTGGACTTGAGTGGGCTAAGAAAGTCTTTCCAAATGCTGCGAGCGACGAAGAAGCAGTCGATCTCCTTTGGGACCAAATTTTCAAAACTTGCCGTGTCTACGAAGCAGATCCTGTTAAGGCTTGGGAAGAACACGCTGCAATTCTTAAGAGCAAGGCCGATATGCTTAATAAAGAGCAATTTTCAGCCCTTCACTACACAGCGCCAGGGACAGATTTGACACTTGGTTTGCCAAAGAAGCACGTTTGGGAATCAGCTGGTGCTATCAATGCGCAAGGAGAAGGATTCTTGCCAAATATGCCGACAGAAGAAGTCTTCACAGCACCTGACTTCCGTCGCGCAGATGGTTATGTAACCTCTACAAAACCACTTAGCTATAATGGAAATATCATCGAAGGCATTAAAGTAACCTTTAAAGATGGACAAATCGTGGACATCACTGCTGAGAAGGGTGATCAGGTCATGAAAGACCTTGTATTTGAAAATGCTGGTGCGCGTGCCTTAGGTGAATGTGCCTTGGTACCAGATCCAAGTCCAATTTCTCAATCAGGCATTACCTTCTTCAACACCCTTTTTGATGAGAATGCTTCAAACCACTTGGCTATCGGTGCAGCCTATGCGACTAGCGTCGTTGGTGGAGCAGAGATGAACGAAGAAGAGCTTGAAGCTGCGGGACTTAACCGTTCAGATGTTCACGTGGACTTTATGATTGGTTCTAACCAAATGGATATCGATGGGATCCGTGAGGATGGAACACGTGTGCCTCTCTTCCGTAACGGAGATTGGGCAAATTAAGGAGCCAAGATGATAGGAAGTATGTTCGTTGGTCTCCTAGTGGGATTCTTGGCAGGTGCTTTGACCAATCGTGGAGAGCGAATGGGATGTTTTGGAAAAATGTTTCTAGGCTGGATTGGTGCCTTTATAGGTCACTTACTATTTGGGACTTGGGGACCGATAATAGCAGGAACTGCCATTATTCCGGCAGTACTAGGTTCCATGATTGTCTTAGCGATTTTCTGGAGACGAGGAAGTTAATTTCTTAAATCTGAAACGAAAAGGAGGTTGGTCATTGTACCAGCCTCCTTTTGATATGATATAATAGTTCTATGAGATTAGATAAATTTTTAGTTGCCTGCGCTGTGGGGAGCCGGACTGAGGTCAAAAACTTGCTCAAGGCTGGGCGCGTGACGGTAAATGGTAAAAAAGAAAAATCAGCTAAATTGCAGATTGATGAAGAAAGAGATGATATTCGCTTTGATGGGCAAGTGTTGGAGTATGAAGAGTTTGTCTACTACATGATGAACAAGTCCAAAGGAGTTATCTCAGCGACTGAGGATCCTAAGCACAGAACCGTTCTGGACTTGCTGGATGATATTGCTCGGAGCAAGGAAGTTTTCCCAGTAGGACGCTTGGATATTGATACACATGGTCTTCTACTCTTGACCAATGATGGCCAGCTTGCCCATGCTCTTCTTTCGCCCAAGCGTCATGTGGACAAGACTTATCTGGCACAAGTCAAGGGAATTATGACCCAAGGAGATGTGGAGACATTTGCCAAGGGAATTCCTCTTAAAGACTTTACTTGTCAGCCCGCTAAACTGGAGATTGTGTCCATAGACACAGAAAAAAATCAAAGCCAAATTCGTGTGACCATTGCAGAAGGGAAGTTCCATCAGGTCAAGCGTATGGTAGCCTACTGTGGCAAGGAAGTAGTAGACTTGCAACGCTTGACTATGGGAACTTTAGTTTTAGATGAGAACTTGCAGCGAGGAGAATGGCGTCGCTTGACCAAGGAAGAATTAGAGGTTCTCCTTGCAAGTATTGCTTAGTTTGGTTTATTTTCGAAAAAGGTGAGGGACAATGTCCTCGCCTTTTATGTTTTTTAGTTGCTTCCTTTGTGAAAAGAGTTATAATAGACTGTAGAATAAAAGGAGGAATCTATGAACGCGATTCAAGAATCATTTACAGATAAACTATTTGCCAACTATGAAGCAAATGTCAAATACCAAGCGATTGAAAATGCTGCTAGTCACAATGGAATTTTTGCAGCTCTGGAACGTCGCCAAAGCCATGTAGACAACACATCTGTTTTCTCATTGGATTTGACCAAGGACAAGGTTACTAACCAGAAAGCATCTGGTCGTTGCTGGATGTTTGCGGCTCTCAACACCTTCCGCCACAAACTCATCTCGCAATACAAATTGGAGAACTTTGAGTTGTCACAAGCCCACACTTTCTTCTGGGACAAGTATGAGAAATCAAACTGGTTCTTGGAGCAAGTCATTGCGACTGCAGACCAAGAATTGACGAGCCGTAAGGTTAAATTCTTACTTCAAACTCCTCAACAAGATGGCGGTCAATGGGATATGGTGGTGTCTCTCTTTGAGAAATATGGTGTTGTTCCCAAGTCAGTTTACCCTGAGTCTGCTTCATCTAGTAGCAGTCGTGAGCTAAATGCCATTCTCAACAAATTGCTTCGTCAAGATGCTCAAATTTTGCGTGACTTGCTTGCTTCTGGCGCAGACCAAGCGACTGTTCAAGATAAGAAAGAAGACCTCTTGCAAGAAATCTTTAATTTTCTTGCTATGTCTTTAGGACTTCCACCACGTAAATTTGACTTTGCTTATCGCGATAAGGATAACAACTACCAAAGCGAAAAAGGTATCACGCCACAGGAATTTTACAAGAAATATGTCAATCTTCCTTTAGAAGACTACGTTTCTGTTATCAATGCTCCAACTGCTGATAAACCTTACGGAAAATCTTACACAGTTGAGATGTTGGGAAATGTTGTCGGTAGCCGTGCAGTTCGTTACATCAACGTTCCTATGGAGCGTTTGAAAGAATTGGCGATTGCTCAAATGCAAGCAGGTGAGACTGTTTGGTTTGGTTCTGATGTCGGCCAGCTCAGCAACCGTAAGGCTGGAATCCTTGCGACAGATGTTTATGACTTTGAATCAAGCATGGACATTAAACTTACTCAAGACAAGGCTGGACGTTTGGACTATAGCGAAAGCTTGATGACCCACGCCATGGTCTTGACAGGTGTTGACTTGGACGAAAATGGTAAATCAACCAAGTGGAAGGTTGAAAATTCATGGGGAGACAAGGTCGGTACAGATGGTTACTTTGTTGCCTCAGACGCTTGGATGGACGAATACACATACCAAATCGTTGTCCGTAAGGAATTGCTGACAGCAGAAGAACAAGCTGCCTATGAAGCAGAACCAATCGTACTTGCACCTTGGGATCCAATGGGAGCCTTGGCAGAATAATACTCAATGAAAACAAAGAGCAAACTAGGAAACTAGCCGCAAGCTGCTCAAAACACTGTTTTGAGGTTGCAGATGGACGCTGACGTGGTTTGAAGAGATTTTCGAAGAGTATAAAAGCATAGAAAAAAGGAATCAGGCTTAGAACCTGGTTCCTTTTAAGTTGTTTGATTACATGATGTGAAGAACATGTGCCACAATACCCACTGCGAAGAGTGCAAGGATAATAGTGATTGGAGATACTTTTTTCTTAAGCAAGTACATGCAAAGTAAAGTAAGGAGTAGTCCTGATAGTCCAGGAATCAACATATCCAAGTTTTGTTGGAAAGTAGTAACTTTTTCAGGTGTTTGAGATAATCCTTGTCCTACTTGTGCGAATGCTTCTTGGATACCTTTAGACCCTTCTGGCAATTTATCCCAATGGATATAAGCCTTTTCATCTAGTTGAACTTTGGCAACATCGAAAGCAAATTTAATATTTACCCAACGTTGAACAAGGACAGCAAGAATGAACATCCCAAGGATAGAAGCTCCTTTAGTGATGTCTTGAAGGATACCGCCAGACATATCTTTAGTGATTTCTGATCCAGCCTTGTATCCAATCTCTTGAACATACCACAAGAATGACATACGAATCAAGTTCCATGCAACAAAGAAGAGGAGTGGTCCCAAGATATTGCCAGTAAGGGCAAGTGAAGCACCGAGAGATCCAAGGATTGGGCGTACTGTAAACCAGAATACTGGGTCACCGATACCAGCAAGAGGCCCCATCATACCGATTTTAACCCCTTGGATAGCAGCGTCATCGATTTCCACACCGTTAGCACGTTCTTCTTCAAGTGCAAGAGTAACTCCCATGATTGGAGCAGCTACGTATGGGTGAGTATTGAAGAACTCAAGGTGACGCTCAAGAGCAGCGATTTGATCTTCTTTTTTAGTGTAGAGTTTTTTAAGAGCTGGAATGAGTGTATAAGCCCAACCCAAGTTTTGCATACGTTCATAGTTCCAAGAACCTTGTAAGAAAGTTGAACGCCACCAAACTTTTTTACGATCTGATTTAGTTAATTGAAGTTTTTCAGTCATGATGTTTTCAGTCCTTTCTTATCTTAGTAGTCTTCTAGGATATCGCCGATTGGGTCGTTAGAAGTTGCGGCCCCTCCGCCACCATTTCCACCAGTTTTAGAAAGGTGAAGGTAGATAAGAGCGATAGCAACACCGATAGCACCGAATCCGATTAGAGTAATATCTGACACGGCAGCAAGCACGAAACCGATAGCGAAGAATGGCCATACTTCACGAGTTGCCATCATGTTGATAACCATAGCGTAACCAACGGCAACGACCATACCACCACCGATAGCCATACCGTCTTTGAGCCAATCAGGCATAGCATTTAGAATGCTTTGTACGGTTTCAGTTGGTACCATTAGAAGGAGTGCTGCAGGGACTGCAATACGAAGACCTTGAAGAAGAAGTGCGACAAAGTGAGCGCGTTCAACTGCTTTAAAGTCACCTTTTTTAGCAGAAGCATCAGCAGTGTGAACCAATCCGACAGAGAGTGTACGGACAATCATAGTCAAGAATAGACCAGCAACTGCAAGAGGGATAGCAACCGCTTGGGCAACACCGATACCTGTCTTAGTAAAGTCGCCACCAAGAACCATGATAATGGCAGCAGCAACAGAAGCAAGAGCAGCGTCAGGAGCTACGGCAGCTCCGATGTTAGCCCAACCAAGGGCAATCATTTGAAGAGAACCACCAAGTATAATACCTGCTTCTAAGTGACCTGTTACAAGCCCAATAAGAGTACAAGCTACAAGTGGTTGATGGAATTGGAACTGGTCGAGGATACCTTCAAGACCTGCTAGGAAGGCTACAACGACTACTAAAACCATAGAAATAATAGACATCTTTAAAATCCTTTCATAAAATCGATTATTGTACGTTTGCTTTATTGATCAAGTCAAACAAATCTTTTTTTGTGTCGTTTGGTACTTTACGGACATCAAATTCAACACCCAGGTCACGCATTTTTTCAAATGTAGCAACGTCTTCTTTGTCCATAGACAAAACGTTGTTGACCATTGTTTTACCTGTTGAGTGAGCCATAGAACCAACGTTAAGAGTCTTGATTGGCACGCCTCCTTCGATGGCACGGAGGGCATCTTGAGGTGTTTCAAACAAGATAAGGGCATGTGTTTCTCCAAAACGCGGATCTTTTGAGACCTCAATCAATTTTTGAATTGGAACCACGTTAGCTTTGACATTACCTGGAGCTGCTTGTTTAATGAGCTCTTTACGAAGATCGTCTTTAGCCACGGTATCTGAAGCAACGATGATACGGTCTGCTTTTGAATCTGGAGTCCAAGCAGTTGCAACCTGACCGTGAAGTAAACGAGTGTCCAGACGGGCAAGGTTAATCTTGAGTTTTCCATCTCCGATAACAGTTCCTTCTGGAATAGCAGCTTGGGCAACTGGAGCAGCTGCAGCGCTTGCTACTTCCTCAACTGGGTTTAGCTCTTCTGGAAGAGCTTTGATGCCATCTTTGGCTTCTTTAATGATATTAGCAGCGACTTTTTCTACACCTGCAGCAGCGTCCATGAGGCGCTCTGTGTAGGCTTGAATCAACATCGGTAAGTTCAGTCCTGTGATGATGGCAAACTTACGCTCAGGATTTTCTCCCATCACGCGACTAGCTTGGTTGAATGGAGATCCACTCCAAAGGTCAGCCAAAACTAGAACCTCATCTTCTGCGTCAAATGCAGCAACAGCGTTATTAAACTTAGCGTATAGATCATCAGGACCTTCATTTGGCATAAAGGTTACAACCTGAACCTTTTCTTGTTCACCAAAGATCATAGATCCTGACTGATGAATACCCGCAGCAAATTCGCCGTGGCTCGCAATAATGATTCCGATACTCATTATTGTCATTCCTCCTTTTTTGTTTTAGTTTTCGTTTAAGAAAACTTTAAGACTGTTTAAGTATAAACCGTTTTCAATAAAAAATCAACTAAAAAATTAAGTATTTAATATAAAATTGTAAAAAATATAAAAAGGTTTTCTTTGAAGATGTTGATATATTGAGTTTTCAGGGATTGTTTCTGCAAACATATTTAAAAATTTAATATAAAAAGTTGGAAGAAGCTTCCAACTTTTAAAATAGGTTTTTATTAGATTAGTGGGTGAAGTCGAGTACCATACGTCCTTGGATTTGACCTTTTTCCATTTCGTCGAAAATAGCTACCGCATCTTCTACTGGACGTTTTTGAACAATTGGAACTACTAAACCTTCTGCACCGAATTGGAAGGCTTCTTCCAAGTCTTTACGAGTTCCTACAAGAGAACCGATGACTTGGATTCCATCGAGGACTGTTTTAACGATGCTGAGTTCCATCATTTCAGAAGGAAGACCGACAGCGACGACGCGACCACCGGCACGAACGGAGTCAACAGCCTGATTGAAGGCAACTTTAGATACAGCAGTTACGACAGCTGAATGAGCTCCTCCATCAGTTTTTTCCTTGATGAGTCCTGGTACATCATCAACTTCGAGGCCGTTAATAACGACATCAGCACCGACTTCTTTTGCAAGGGCAAGTTTGTCGTTGTTGATATCGACTGCGATAACATGAGCATTGAATACTTTTTTAGCGTATTGAACAGCGAGGTTACCAAGTCCACCTGCACCGTAAAGGACAACCCATTGACCTGGTTCAACTTTTGCTTCTTTTATAGCTTTATAGGTTGTTACACCAGCACATGTGATAGAAGAAGCTTGGGCTGGATCAAGTCCGTCAGGAACTTTGACAGCATAGTCAGCAGTTACGATACACTGTTCAGCCATACCACCGTCTACTGAGTAGCCAGCATTTTTTACTGTACGGCAAAGAGTTTCACGGCCAGTTGTACAGTATTCGCAAGTACCACATCCTTCAAAGAACCAAGCAACGCTGACGCGGTCACCGACTTTAAGGCTTTTCACATCTGGGGCAATTTCTTTAACGATACCAACACCTTCGTGGCCAAGAACACGTCCTGGTACTTGACCAAAGTCACCATGGGCAACGTGGAGGTCAGTGTGGCAAACACCACAGTATTCAATTTCTACAAGTGCTTCTCCAGTTTCAAGTGGACGGAGCACTTTTTCTTCAACAGCAACACCAGTGCTTTCTGGATTTACAACAACAGCTTTCATAGCTATCCTCCTTTATATTGACCGAGAACAGGGACAACGGGACTGGATTGATTTTGTGTCAACAGAGTCGAGTGTGACGAGCTCTCTTGTATTTATATGTGAAGTATATCACAAAAGAAAGCCTTTTCCAAGGTTTTGGGGGTAAAAAATAGAACAATCGATTAACTGGTTGATGAGACTGTGAAAAGAGCACAAAGACCAGCTCGCAAGCTGGTCAGAATGGACTATAAGAATAAGTCTTGTAGGGTTTTGGCAACACCGTCTTGGTCATTGGTCAGAGAAATTTGCTCATCTGCATAAGGGAGTAGCTCTGGATTGGCATTTTTCATGGCATAGCCCTTCCCAGCAAAAGCTAGCATTTCGGTATCATTGTGTTCATCTCCAAAGGCAATCAAATCCTTTTTATCGCGGTTCATTACCTTGAGCAAGTAGTCTAAGGCGAAGGCCTTGTTGACACCTTTTGGGGTACACTCAAGGATATTGAGCGGACCTCCCCAGGTATTGATGGACAGTTGATGCTGGTAGAAAGTGTTCATTTCTTTTGCCAAGGCATATTTGTCACTGGCTCTGGTCTGTAACAGAATACAGTTAGGATCCTTGGTTACTAACTCTGGCTGAAATTGATCTTCAGGCTGGAAAGCTTCTACACCAAATAGTTTAGGATCGGCAATTTCTTCATTGGGATTTGTGATGTAGAATTTTTTACGGTATTCTCCAGCGATAAAATCGGCTTGAATGTCCTCAGAACGTCGAACCATGTCTAGCAGATATTTTTTGTCTACCGTCAAACACTTTTCAAAGTCCCAAACTTGGTCTGGCAAATGAGTAAGGGAGCCGTTGAAATTAATCATAGGAGTGTCTAAGCCTAGTTCACGGTAGAAATCTTTTGACATGCGGTAAGGGCGACCTGTCGTAATAATAACCTGATGGCCTTTTTCAGCAACTTTTTTAATGGTTTCTTTGGTAAAGTCAGAAATCTGACTGTCTGAGTTGAGCAGGGTTCCATCCAGGTCTAGTGCAATAATTTTTTTCGTCATATGAACCTTTCTAGTGTCTTTCCAGATAAGATGTCTTCTATTATAACAAAAAGCAGACAGAAAAGCAGATTCCAAACAAAAAAAGAAATTTCATCAAATTCTTAAATAAATCAAACAAAGATATTGAAAAAGTGAATGATAAATGATATAATTCTATTATTGTTCGTAAAAATTAAAAGGAGATTGATAATGGACAAATTATTTAAACTAAAAGAGAACGGTACAGACGTTCGTACAGAGGTTCTTGCTGGTTTAACAACTTTCTTTGCAATGAGCTATATTCTCTTTGTAAACCCACAAATTCTTTCGCAAACAGGAATGCCTGCTCAGGGTGTATTCCTCGCAACGATTATCGGTGCAGTTGCTGGTACCCTGATGATGGCCTTCTACGCCAACTTGCCATATGCTCAAGCGCCAGGTATGGGACTCAATGCCTTCTTTACCTTTACAGTTGTATTCGGGCTTGGTTATTCATGGCAAGAAGCCCTAGCTATGGTCTTCATCTGTGGAATTATCTCATTGATTATCACCTTGACAAATGTTCGTAAAATGATCATTGAATCGATTCCAAATGCTCTTCGCTCAGCTATTTCAGCTGGTATCGGTGTCTTCCTTGCTTACGTGGGAATTAAGAATGCTGGACTTTTGAAATTCACGATTGATCCAGGCAACTATACTGTTGTAGGAGAAGGGGCTGACAAAGCGCAAGCAACCATTGCGGCAAATGCTTCAGCAGTTCCAGGCTTGGTCAGCTTTAATAATCCAGCTGTTTTGGTGGCTCTTGCAGGACTTGCTATCACAATCTTCTTTGTTATCAAAGGGATTAAAGGGGGAATTATCCTCTCTATCTTGACAACAACTGTTCTTGCTATTGCAGTTGGTTTGGTAGATTTGTCAAGCATCGATTTTGCTAATAACCATGTTGGTGCAGCTTTTGAAGATTTGAAGACAATCTTTGGTGCAGCTCTTGGTTCAGAAGGTTTGGGAGCTTTGGTTTCAGATACAGCTCGCTTGCCTGAAACTCTGATGGCCATTCTTGCCTTCTCATTGACAGATATTTTTGATACAATTGGTACCTTGATCGGTACAGGTGAAAAAGTTGGTATCGTAGCGACAAATGGTGAAAATCATCAATCAGCTAAGTTAGACAAGGCTCTTTACTCTGACTTGATTGGTACTTCAATTGGTGCCATCGCAGGTACTTCGAACGTAACGACTTATGTTGAGTCTGCTGCTGGTATTGGTGCAGGTGGACGTACTGGTTTGACAGCCTTGGTCGTGGCAATCTGTTTTGCGATCTCAAGCTTCTTTAGCCCACTTCTAGCGATTGTACCAACAGCCGCTACAGCTCCAATCTTGATTATTGTTGGGATTATGATGTTGGCTAGCTTGAAAAATATCCATTGGGACGATATGTCTGAAGCGGTTCCTGCTTTCTTCACATCTATCTTTATGGGATTCAGCTACTCTATCACTCAAGGGATTGCAGTTGGTTTCTTGACTTACACTTTGACTAAGCTTGTCAAAGGCCAAGCTAAAGATGTTCATGTCATGATTTGGATTTTGGATGCCTTGTTTATCCTTAACTACATCAGCATGGCCCTATAAATGCTATAATATAAAAAGGGGTTCTCCCCTTTTTATATTATAGTTACTTGAAAATTGCTTCAAACTAGGTAGGTGATTTTGATTGAATGGTAGGAGTATGATTGATGATAAAAAAGAATATTTGGGGTGAAGTATTAAACAGGGGGAAGTGGTTAATAATCTTTCTAGTAGGGCTTTTGTTTTCTCAGTTTCCTTTAGCCCTAGCAACTTTTCTAACTAGCAGAAAATTTCCACTGCTTCAAACTGGACTATTAGTAGGGACCTTATCTCTTGTGGTTTTAACTGTATTTATAATAGGTGCTAAGAAAACACAGTTGGCTAGTTTTGGTTTATCGTTTTTCAAGGCTAAGGATTTGGCTAGATTGGCCTTAAGCTATCTAGTGATTCTTGCCTTTAATATTCTTGGTGTGGTCTTACTTCATTTGATGAATGAAACAACAACCAGCAATCAATCAAATATTAATGATTTGGTCCAGAATAGTTCCTTAATTTCCAGTTTTTTCTTACTGGTTCTAATAGCTCCTATTTGTGAGGAGATTTTATGTCGAGGAGTGATTCCTAAAAAACTCTTTCGTGGTAAAGAAAATGTGGGTTATATAGTCGGTGCTATTATCTTTGCCTTGCTTCATTTACCGACAAATCTACCTTCTCTTCTTATCTATGGAGGAATGTCAACTGTGCTAACTTGGACAGTTTATAAAACCCAACGTTTGGAAATGTCTATCTTACTTCACATGATTGTTAATGGAGTTTTTTTCTGTTTGTTGGCTCTTGTGGTGATCATGAGTCGGACATTAGGGATTTCTATTTAATACTCAATGAAAATCAAAGAGCAAACTAGGAAACTAGCCGCAGGCTGCTCAAAACACTGTTTTGAGGTTGTAGATAAGACTGACGAAGTCAGTCACATATATACGGCAAGGCGACGTTGACGTGGTTTGAAGAGATTTTCGAAGAGTATAAGATTATTGACAATTGCTTACTTGTTTCTACTGGGAAAAAGATGAATGCAATCGTGTCCATCTTTTTCTTTTTATGGTAAAATAGAGAAATAATATGGTGAAAAGCCTTGAGGGAGTGACCGATATGTCAAGTAAAGCCAATCATGCAAAGACAGCTATTTGCGGAATTATCAATGTAACCCCAGACTCTTTTTCGGACGGTGGTCAATTTTTTGCTCTTGAGCAAGCGCTCCAGCAGGCTCGTAAATTGATAGCCGAAGGGGCTAGTATGCTAGATATCGGCGGAGAATCGACTCGGCCGGGAAGTAGCTATGTTGTTGAGATAGAAGAGGAAATCCAGCGTGTTGTTCCAGTGATTAAAGCGATTCGCAAGGAAAGTGATGTCCTCATTTCTATTGATACTTGGAAGAGTCAGGTGGCAGAGGCTGCTTTGGCTGCTGGTGCCAATCTAGTCAATGATATCACTGGTCTTATGGGTGATGAAAAAATGGCCCATGTGGTAGCTAAGGCTGGAGCGAAAGTAGTCATCATGTTTAATCCAGTTATGGCTCGACCTCAGCATCCTAGCTCGCTCATATTCCCTCATTTTGGATTTAATCAAGCTTTTACAGAGGAAGAGTTAGCTGACTTCGAAAAATTGCCAATCGAAGACTTGATGGAGGCTTTCTTTGAACGAGCATTAGCGAGAGCGGACGAAGCTGGTATTGTACCAGAAAATATCCTGTTGGATCCAGGAATTGGCTTTGGTCTGACCAAGAAAGAAAATCTGCTTCTTTTACGGGACTTGGATAAACTACATCAGAAGGGCTATCCAATCTTTCTTGGAGTGTCGCGCAAGCGATTTGTCATCAATATCCTAGAAGAAAATGGTTTTGAAGTCAATCCTGAGACAGAGCTTGGTTTCCGCAATCGAGATACGGCTTCGGCTCATGTAACTAGTATCGCTGCAAGACAGGGTGTGGAAGTGGTGCGCGTGCATGATGTAGCTAGTCACAGGATGGCAGTTGAAATTGCCTCCGCCATTCGTCTGGCTGATGAAGCGGAAAATTTAGATTTAAAACAATATAAATAAGATGAAAGAAATTGAAAACAATCAGTGGATTGCCCACTATCGGACGGATCAACCGCATTTTGGCTTGGAACGAATGGTGGAACTGTTAGCTTTGCGTGGCAATCCCCATCTCAAACTCAAGGTTATCCATATCGGAGGGACCAATGGCAAGGGTTCGACCATTGCTTTTTTGAAAAATATGCTAGAAAAGATGGGGCTGAGAGTTGGGGTGTTCAGCTCGCCCTATCTCATTCATTACACAGACCAGATTAGCATCAATGGAGAATCTATCCCAGAAGCGAGGCTAGAAGCCCTCATGGCAGACTATCAGTCTTTGCTGGAGGGAGAAACGGCCGCCAATTTGCAGGGGACAACCGAGTTTGAGATTATCACAGCTATAGCCTATGATTACTTTGCCTCGGAGCAAGTAGACGTGGCTATCATGGAAGTCGGCATGGGTGGACTTTTAGATAGTACCAATGTCTGCCAGCCCATTTTGACAGGCATCACCACTATTGGACTGGATCATGTGGCCCTACTTGGTGACACCTTGGATGCCATAGCAGAGCAGAAAGCAGGTATTATCAAACAAGGGATTCCCTTGGTAACAGGGCGTATTGCTCCAGAAGCTTTGGCTATGATTGACTGCATTGCGGAAGGGAAAGATGCACTGAGATTTGCCTACGGGACAGATTATCAGGTCAGCCATCAAGAAAGTGTGGTGACAGGGGAAGTCTTTGACTATACAAGTGCTGTCAGACAAGGTCGCTTCCAGACTAGCCTGCTTGGCTTGCACCAGATAGAGAATGCTGGGATGGCCATAGCTTTACTTGATACTTTTTGTTTAGAAGATGGTCGAGAGCTAGCAAGCAATGACCTACTTGGTCAAGCCTTGGAAGAAGCAAGTTGGCCAGGGCGTTTGGAAGTTGTGTCGAGAGACCCCCTGATGATTTTGGATGGGGCCCACAATCCCCATGCTATCAAGGCCTTATTGGCAACCTTGCAAGAACGCTTTGCGGATTATCATAAGGAAATCCTCTTTACTTGTATCAAAACCAAGGCCTTGGAGGATATGTTGGACTTGCTGGGGACAATGCCAGATACCGAGCTTACTCTGACACATTTTGAAGATAGTCGGGCGACTGATGAAAGCGTGTTGGAAGAGGCAGCTAAGTCTAGGAATCTCAACTACCAAGGTTGGCAGGATTTTCTAGAGCAGAAATTGACAGATAAAAAAGAAGAGAAACAAACAGTTAGGATTGTCACGGGTTCCTTGTATTTCTTGAGCCAAGTGAGAGCCTATCTGATGGAGAGGAAGAATGAGAATGGATACACAAAAGATTGAAGCAGCTGTAAAAATGATTATCGAGGCTGTCGGAGAGGACGTTAATCGCGAGGGCTTGCAGGAAACACCTGCTCGTGTAGCCCGTATGTACCAAGAGATTTTTTCAGGTCTTGGTCAAACAGCGGAGGAACATTTGTCAAAATCCTTTGAGATTATTGACGATAATATGGTGGTAGAAAAGGATATTTTTTTCCATACCATGTGTGAACACCACTTCTTGCCATTTTATGGTAGAGCGCATATTGCCTATATTCCAGATGGCCGTGTGGCAGGTTTGTCTAAGCTAGCTCGTACGGTTGAAGTTTATTCTAAAAAGCCACAAATTCAAGAACGGTTGAATATCGAAGTGGCTGATGCCTTGATGGAGTATCTAGGCGCTAAAGGAGCCTTTGTTGTCATTGAGGCGGAACATATGTGTATGAGCATGCGTGGTGTCAGAAAACCGGGCACTGCCACCTTGACGACAGTAGCTCGTGGTCTATTTGAAACAGATAAGGACCTCCGTGATCAGGCTTATCGTTTAATGGGACTATAATACTCTTCGAAAATCAAATTCAAACCACGTCAGCTTTCATCTGCAACCTCAAAACAGTGTTTTGAGCAGCCTGCGGCTAGCTTCCTAGTTTGCACTTTGATTTTCATTGAGTATAAAAAGAATCCGCTTTGGGCGGATTTTTCGAGAAAGGAATCATTATGGATCAACTGCAGATTAAGGATTTGGAAATTTTTGCCTATCATGGTCTTTTTCCGAGTGAGAAAGAATTGGGGCAAAAGTTTGTCGTTTCAGCTATCCTATTCTATGATATGACCAAGGCGGCGACAGATTTGGATTTAACAGCCTCTGTCCATTATGGAGAACTGTGTCAGCAGTGGACGACTTGGTTTCAGGAAACAACTGAGGACTTGATTGAAACGGTAGCCTACAAACTAGTAGAACGTACCTTTGAGGCTTATCCTCTTGTCCAAGAAATGAAGCTGGAACTGAAAAAACCTTGGGCACCGGTGCATTTGCCACTAGATACTTGCTCGGTAACCATTCATCGCCGCAAGCAACGAGCCTTTATCGCCCTAGGAAGCAATATGGGAGATAAACAAGCAAACTTGAAACAAGCCATTGAGAAAATGCGAAATCAAGGTATCCATATTCTCAAAGAGTCCAGTGTCTTGACGACGGAGCCTTGGGGTGGTGTGGAGCAAGATAGCTTTGCTAATCAAGTGGTTGAAGTAGAAACATGGTTGCCTGCTCCAGTGCTATTAGAGACCTTGTTAGCCATTGAGTCAGAGATGGGACGGGTGAGAGAAGTACATTGGGGGCCTCGTTTGATTGATTTGGACTTGCTCTTTGTGGAGGACCAGATCCTTTATACAGACGACCTCATCTTGCCTCATCCTTACATAGCGGAACGCCTTTTTGTCCTTGAGTCTTTACAGGAAATTGCGCCTCATTTTATCCATCCTACATTAAAGCAACCGATCCGCAACTTGTATAATACTTTGAAAAAATAAAAAAAGCTCTAGTTTTCAGTCATTTGTAACTGAAGACTAGAGTTTTTAAAATAGGTCATTTTCTTCTGGGAGGAGGATAGTTTCTCTACCATCCATGTCTAAAACCAGTACTCTTGGCGGATATAGAGGGTCAAAAGGATGGTTAAAGTCAAAATCAATAGCTGTAGGGAGGTGTTGACTTGAAAAATGGAAGGTAATTTTTCCTTGGTTATTGAGCAATTGAAACTCAAGTTCTTCTTCCAATTCAAAGACATTTTTTAAGAAATGGTCGATGATATACCAAAAAGAGTCAATGACATCATCAGGCAAGCTGGTAACAATGCCAAAACTAGCCGACCGCATGTGGGTATTGGTAAAAGCCATATCTTTGCCTCCTTTCTTTTCCCTTATCATACAGCAAATAGGATTAAAAATCAAGAAAAGGTGATTTTTTGAAAAGGATTTTAGCTACAGGAAGAAATAAGGAAAAAATCCCAAAAATCTCCCGAAGTTAATAGGTAAATTCCCAAATTAACTTGATTATATAACTTTCAGTTACTTTGAGAAGTTACGGTTTAGAAAAATATTTTTCATATCTATTGACTTTTAGGGGTGAAATTTGGTATTATAGTAGGCGGTATTGTTTACCCCATTTGAAAGGCCCCGGAACCTTCCAAATACTTTTCGATGGGAAGGAACACCCATCACCGTAAACAAAAATCGAACTATATATAGGAGAAATCATGAACAAAACAACATTTATGGCTAAACCAGGCCAAGTTGAACGTAAATGGTACGTAGTTGACGCAACTGATGTACCACTTGGACGTCTTTCTGCAGTAGTTGCTAGCGTACTTCGCGGAAAAAACAAACCAACATTTACACCACACACTGATACAGGTGACTTTGTGATTGTTATCAATGCTGAAAAAGTTAAATTGACTGGTAAAAAAGCAACTGATAAAATCTACTACACTCACTCAAACCACCCAGGTGGATTGAAACAAATCTCTGCAGGTGAACTTCGTTCTAAAAATGCAGTACGTTTGATCGAGAAATCAGTTAAAGGTATGCTTCCACACAATACTCTTGGACGCGCTCAAGGTATGAAGTTGAAAGTATTTGTTGGAGCTGAGCACACTCACGCTGCACAACAACCAGAAGTTCTTGATATTTCAGGACTTATCTAAGGAAAGGAACAATAAAGTATGTCACAAGCACAATATGCAGGTACTGGACGTCGTAAAAACGCTGTTGCACGCGTTCGCCTTGTTCCAGGAACTGGTAAAATCACTGTTAACAAAAAAGATGTTGAAGAGTACATCCCACACGCTGACCTTCGTCTTGTCATCAACCAACCATTCGCAGTTACTTCAACTGTAGGTTCATACGACGTTTTCGTTAACGTTGTAGGTGGTGGATACGCTGGTCAATCAGGAGCTATCCGTCACGGTATCGCTCGTGCCCTTCTTCAAGTAGACCCAGACTTCCGTGATTCATTGAAACGCGCAGGACTTCTTACACGTGATTCACGTAAAGTTGAACGTAAGAAACCAGGTCTTAAGAAAGCTCGTAAAGCATCACAATTTAGTAAACGTTAATTCGAAAGAATTACTATACTTACAAAGAGCACCTTTCGGGGTGTTCTTTTTATACTTTCTTACTAAATTGGTGCAATTGACACAGTTGTTGTGACTTTAGTCGCTTGCAAATGTGGCTGCAACCGGACAAGGCCAGTTGGCTCAAAACGTTAATTAATACGATACTATCAACGTTTCAAATCACTCGAAAGTTTACCTTATTGTTTCTTTTTATATTCTTAAGAAATCAAAAGCAACATAAGTCGTCAGCTCTTTATTATAAAAACATTAATTAGCATTCTAGTATTATCTTCAGTCTCAAATCAGTATTTTGAGTTGTACGAAATCAGTTTTTGATTTTTGTTTAGTCTTACTTCGTTTTCCCCTGAAGTTAAGTTCTTGCTCAGCATCATTAGTTAAAAAGGAAAAAGAATACGTTTTATATTTGGGTTTGAGGTTTATAAAATAGGATAAGCGCACTGAATATTAAGGTGTTATAGACAAAATAAAATATTTAAAAGCTACAGAGAAACATGGTATAATGTAACTAAAGGAGGTAGCATATGTCCTTAGATATAGATAAAGAAAAGATGACAATCATGGGAGTAGCTTTTGAAAACCGATCCGTTTTTAAGAGTGTTTGGTATTAAGTATAAATATGATTGAAGGATGGCGACCTACGGTTAGTGATGTTGAAAAATTACGAGATGAAGCTCTTGCTCTGGGGATGACTTAATGAAGCGCAACTGTTATGAATCTTATGACTATGTTGATCCGAATAATTTATATACCTATCCGGGTTCTTCAGTTCTAAGAAATAAGCAGGAAGGAAAAAAGCACGCGAGCTTGAATATCGTATGATTGCTAGTAAGAGTTTGAAATTATTTATCAATCCTATCTTAGAAAGGTTGGAAAGGGATAACTCTTTAATAAACTCTTGATTTGTTAAAAGATATTTTGTCTACTACATTTTTTCAATTGAGTATTATTTGTCATAGATAGAACATTGCATTCAGAATAAGGAAAAACGCATCAAAAATGGTGCGTTCTGTTTTTATGCTACATAAAAGGAGGAAAACAAATTGAAAATTTTTAAGGGAGAGTTTTATCGAATCTCTGTATTAACAGACAAGCTAGTAAGGTTAGAATACTCTCAAACTGGAAGTTTTGAGGATAGAACGACACAACTTATCTATAATAGAGATTTTGGCCAAGTTTCGTTAGATTATATCGAGACATCAAACGTACTAGATATTATGACGGACTATTTTCATCTGCACTTTAATAAAGGAGAATTTAACGCCGAAAATTTATTTATAGAATTAAAAGGAAATTTTGCCGTATATGGTAGTCGCTGGTATTTTGGTGAATCTATTGAAACGTTAAAAGGAACAGCTCGGACTCTGGATGAGGCAGATGGAGCAATCTCGTTAGAAGATGGAATTATTAGCCGAAATGGTATAGCCTTATTGGATGATTCTAAAGGATTTATTTGGGATGAACAGTCTGGTTATATTGAGAGAGAAAATCAAATTGACCTCTATTTCTTTGCCTATGGGCATGATTATAGAGGAGCAATCAGAGACTTTTACCATTTGACTGGTTCAACACCCTTGTTGCCAAGATATGCTTTAGGTAATTGGTGGAGTAGGTATTGGCCTTATACGTCGGATGAATACTTGGATTTAATAGACAGATTTGAAACAGAGAAAATTCCATTATCTATCGGTGTGTTAGATATGGATTGGCATATAACTGATATTCCAGCTCGTTTTGGAAGTGGCTGGACAGGATATAGTTGGAATAGAAGCTTAATACCAAATCCAGAACAGTTATTGCAACAACTTCATGATAGAAAGTTAAAACTTTCCTTAAATGTCCATCCTGCTGATGGTATACGGGCTTATGAAGAAGCTTATCCTCGGGTCGCAAAACGATTAGGGTTAAATGTAGAATTAGAGGAACCTGCTATTTTTGATTTTTTTAATCCATCTTTTAGAGAATCCTACTTTAAAGATGTTCATTATAAGCTAGAAAAGCAGGGAGTAGATTTTTGGTGGATTGACTGGCAACAAGGGACACAAGGCATGTTGGATCCACTGTGGCTTTTAAACCATTATCACTATCAGGATAGTTGTAAAAATGCAGAAGGTGGCTTAATTTTATCAAGATATGCAGGGCCTGGCAGTCACCGCTACCCTGTTGGTTTTTCAGGGGACACTATTATTAGTTGGGATTCGTTAAGATTTCAACCTTATTTTACAGCGACAGCATCTAATATCGGTTATAGTTGGTGGAGTCATGATATCGGTGGACACATGCTGGGGGATTATGACGAGGAGCTACAAACTAGATGGCTACAGTTTGGCGTTTTTAGTCCGATAACTCGCTTACATAGTTCTAGAAGTCCCTTTAATAGTAAAGAACCTTGGTTTTTTTCAGAAACAACATCTAAGATTATGAAGAAATACCTTCGTTTGAGACATCAGATGATTCCATATCTATATACCATGAATGTAAAGACACACGAGGAAGGTGCCCCATTAATCAGCCCAATCTATTATTTCTACCCAGAGAATGATGAGAGCTATAATGTTCCAAATCAATACTTTTTTGGAACAGAACTGATGGTGGCTCCCATTGTAGAGAAGATGGATTTGGCATTCCAATCTGCAAAAGTGGATGTATGGTTCCCTGAAGGTGAATGGTATGACTTCTTTTCAGAGAAAAAATATACAGGTGGTGTGAAGTTGAGTGTTTATAGAGACCTTTCAACTATACCTGTGTTTGCAAAAAGTGGTGCAATCATTCCCTTGGTTGGTTCTGAGATAGATATGGGTGTTGAGTTACCTGAAGTTGTAGATTGGTATGTATTCCCAGGCAAACAACATTCTTTTGAAATGATTGAAGATCAAAATGGTCAAAGATATAAAACAAGATTATCAATCGACTGGGAAATGGGGATGGTAGAGCTAACATTACAAGGAGATTCTAGTATCGTTCCAAGCAATAGAAAACATAGAATTCATTTTAAAGGAACGAATGTGTCTATAATTGAATTGCCAAATAAGAATGATACAGCTAATTTTGAATGGAAAGATAATAAAATACCATCTCTAAATGATGAAGTTTTTAGACTACTAAAGACGGCTTCTCTTCCATATGAATTAAAAGATAGATTGTTAAATCAATTCATCAATGCCAAAAATTCTCATGACTTAATGAATATCTTGCATCATCAGGATAAGGAATTGAGAGGGCGTTTGTTGGAATTGATATTTACTAGCGAAAACTAATTGAGAAATTTCGTACATAATTTCTATTATTTAATGTGTAATAGTTTTACATCTCTATGCTTATTGACTTGTATTTTAGTAATTACAAGTTTGGCATAGGGATGTTTTTTGTTTACTGAAGAGGAAAGGATAAGTATGTTTCAAGGTTTGAAACATTTTTAAACTAAACAAGAGCAAATTTTTAAAGGTGATTTTTCAAAGTAACTTCCACTTGCCTGATCGAAGTGGAAGTTAGTCTGAAATGGCTTTTTATGGTGGAATTAAGTATGAGACGTGTGATTTTTTCAGAAAATTTTCTAAAATAAACATAATTTGTTTGACATTCGTTTGAAAATTCTGTAAAATAAGTTATTATATTTTTAAGGAGAGTATATATGGAAAAACAGAAAACATTTTTTGGACATCCTATGGGCTTGTCCACCCTCTTCTTTACAGAGATGTGGGAACGCTTTTCTTACTATGGGATGCGAGCTATCCTACTTTACTATATGTACTATAGTGTGCAAGATGGTGGGTTGGGGATGGATAAGACCACAGCTGCATCGGTTATGGCGATTTATGGCTCGCTGGTATTTTTGTCCTCGGTTATCGGTGGTTTTGTCAGTGACCGTATTTTAGGAAGCCGTAAGACTGTCTTTTACGGTGGGATTCTGATTATGCTAGGGCATATTGCTTTGGCAACACCTTTTGGACAAGTGGCTCTCTATCTTTCTATTGCCTTGATTATCTTTGGAACTGGATTTTTAAAACCCAATATCTCAGATATGGTGGGGGGAATTTATGAGAAAGAGGATGATAGACGGGATGCAGGTTTTAGTATCTTTGTCTTTGGTATTAACTTAGGTGCCTTCGTTGCCCCTTATTTAGTAGGTTATCTAGGTCAGGAAGTCAATTTCCATCTAGGTTTCTCATTAGCTGCCATTGGGATGTTCTTTGGTCTGGTGAAGTATGTTTTAGATGGGAAGAAATACCTGCCTGAATCAAGTCTTTACCCTACTGATCCACTTTCACAGAAGGACCGGCAGACCTTGATTAAACGCTTGCTGATTACACTTGTCATGGTTATTCTTGTGGTTATAGGTTTAGTCTTTACTCACCAGTTTAACGTGGATATGATTGTTAATATCTTTACAGTAATTGCGGTAATCATTCCAATCTACTATTTCTTTAAAATTTTATCTAGTCAGAAAATAACTGCTACTGAGAGATCCCGAGTATTTGCCTACATTCCTTTATTTATCGCTGGAGTACTCTTCTGGTCTATTGAGGAGCAGGGGTCTGTTGTTCTCGCTCTATTTGCGGATGATCAAACTCGACTTTACTTTAATGTATTTGGGAATCAGATTCATTTCCCATCTAGCTTTTTCCAAAGTATCAATCCACTTTTCATTATGATTTATGTGCCGATTTTTGCGTGGTTGTGGGGGAAAATGGGTAAAAAGCAACCATCCTCTGCTAAGAAATTTGCTTACGGTTTATTTGCTGCAGGTTTATCCTTCTTGTGGATGATGTTACCAGGGATGCTCTTTGGGACAGATGTTAAGGTCAGTCCTCTCTGGTTGATTATGAGTTGGGCTATTGTGATTGTAGGGGAGATGTTGATTTCGCCTATTGGTCTATCAGTCACTACTAAGCTAGCACCAAAATCCTTCCAAGCACAAATGATGTCTATCTGGTTCTTGAGTAATGCAGCTGCCCAAGCTATCAATGCTCAAATTGTAAAATTTTATACAAGCGAAACTGAAGTAGCTTACTATGGAATTGTTGGAGGAATTACGATTGTATTCGGTATTATCTTACTCTTCTACGTTCCACGTATTGAAAAACTAATGTCTGGTATCAAATAGAGAAAAACTGGGATTTCTGTAGGGATTCTAAAAGTTAGATCAATTATTTATTCAAAGGATTTAGTTCTGTATGGTACAGGGCTAAGTCCTTTTAGTTTGATTAAAACTCATGATGTTTTTGATATTCCTAGTAGACAATCGTACACTTTTTCTATTTAATACTCAATGAAAATCAAAGAGTAAACTAGGAAACTAGCCGCAGGTTGCTCAAAACACTGTTTTGAGGTTGTAGATAAGACTGACGAAGTCGATCACATATATATGGCAAGGCGACGTTGACGTGGTTTGAAGAGATTTTCGAAGAGTATAAGTCAAAGCCAATCAAAAAATCTCACTATTCAATAGGCTAAAGGAAACCTAATCATAGTGAGATTGTGAATTATAGTAGGGTTTGTATGGCCTCTTCAATTTGTTTTGGGTCTGTTTTTGAAGAGAAGCGTTCAAAGACCTGCCCATCTCGATTGATAAGAAACTTAGCGAAATTCCATTCGACTCGTTTTCCCAGTGGTCCAGATTTCTGGTCTTTCAACCAAACATAGAGGGGATCTGCTTCTTTGCCGTTGACCTTAATCTTGGCAAATCGTGGGAAGGTGGTTTGATAGTTTAGGCTACAGAAGTCGTTGATTTCCTCTGCGCTACCTGGTGCTTGCCCCATAAACTGATTGCAAGGGAAGTCTAAAATCTCAAAACCTTGGTCTTGATAGCGGTCATAGAGTTCTTGAAGTCCTTGGTACTGGGGCGTTAAACCACATCCGGTAGCAGTGTTGACAACCAAGAGAACTTTCCCACGATAGGCATCTAGTGGAGTTTCTTGATTGTCTTGATTTAAGACTGAAAAATCGTATAGTGTAGTCATTGATTGCTTTTCTCCTTCTGTTTGGTATTTTTAGGAGTCTTCTCCTCCTGTAGTGATAGAAATCCGTAGGTCAGTGTTCCAAAAATGCTGCCGATAATCAGGCCATACATCAGGAAAGGAACACTTTTATCGAATTGCACGAGCAACTTTCCAAAATCTGAAAGGGACATCTGCTGAACGAAGACTTTATGAAAGATGAGTAGGGTAAAGAGGCCAATCTGAAGACCGATAAACACAACCCAGCTTCGAAATTTGATTTGGTTTTTGCTGTAGGTTTTGAGGATGATTTCTGACTTGTCATCTTTTTCCAGATGGAGTTCTTTGACGGCTCTTTGAGTTTTTAAAGTAATGAAAAAAATGAGTCCAGAGTAAACGTAGGGCATGGCATAGCGAACGGCTTCTATGAAGCGTCCAAATAATAGATAAAACAAGAAGAGGAAGAAGGAAGAATAAACGATTTGGACCATGGAACGGGCACAAGCCTTGTAGATAATCTCTTGTCGGCATTCATCAAAAGGGCCTTGGATGTGAAAGAGATTTCGAAGTAGGCGAGTGGTGAAGTCTTCTTTTTTCATGCTGATAACCTCCTAAATGAGCGGTTTTTGATTGACTTCTTTAACGAGTTGATAGAGATAATAAAGATAAGTGATAGAAGAAATGCTAGCGATAGTGAACAGTAAATAATATTTCCAACCGCTTGAGGCGAGCATCAGTTGTGGAAAAGATAGAATTATAAAGTATAGTGCTAAGTTAAGTGTGCGCGTTTTTGGGGAGTTAATCTTTAGATAAGTTAGTACTTTATTAAGTGCTGGAAAAAAGACTAGCACGAGGAATATCTCTCTGATTGGTAAGTCCCCTGAAATGATGATGAAGATGAGCAGAGAACTGAACAAAAGATGATAGGTCAGTAAAGTTAGTAATGATTTCATAAGGCACCTCCTAATCCTGGTCTTTTTTAGCTCTTGCAATACGAAGTGAGTCGACAATATGTATCATCACTCCGAAAAAGAAAGCTCCCAGTATAGTTTTAAAAATATGTTTTGTATTTAGAAGAGAACTGATAAAATTTGGATTTTCACTTGTTAGGGTATCAATAAGTGGAATTATAAAAAATATCACTGTTCCATAAATCGAACCTGCTTTCAGACCAGGATAACGTAACTGTTTCTTTTCTTTTTTCATGAGTTTCCTCCTAATCCTCATCCGGATTTTTCTTAGTTTTTGCAATGCGACGGGAGATGAGAATCTGTATAACCACTCCAAAGAAGACAGACTGGAGGATGCTTGAAAAAATATTTTTAAAAGCAAGAAGTGACTGAAGATAGTCCTGACTCTCACCTAGCAGTATATGGAGAAGAGGGATTGTAAAAAAACTCATTAATCCATAGACTATTCCAGCTTTCAGACCAGGGTAATGTAGTTGCTTACTTTCTTTCTCACTCAGCATATCTGGATCAATAGCTGTAATCCCTGTTTTTTTGGTTTGGGAGAGCACATAGAGAGCAGAAATCATCGAAATGCCGAATACCACAAGAGGATAGCCGATAGCGACAATTTGCGGGTATTTATAAGCGAGGACGACGGGGATGAGATTCCCAAATGTCATCAGATAAAAGAGGATGATAAAAACTTGATTGCCGATACGATCAGCCTCGCGTCGTTTGTGTTCGTCAAGAGGGCCAGAAATTCCGTAGATGCGTTTGATCAGTTTTTCCGTGAAGGTTTCTTTTTTCATAAGTTTGCTCCTTTTTTAAAAATTATCCTCCCAAAAGAGACTGTTGAGGTCAGTTTGGAGGCTGCGGGCGAGATTGAGACAGAGTTCCAAGGTTGGATTGTACTTGTCGTTTTCAATCATATTGATAGTCTGTCTCGAGACACCGATATCCTTGGCGAGTTCGAGCTGGGAAATACCCAATTCCTTGCGAAATTCTTTCACACGATTCATCTGGTCTCCTTTCTGATTTATGTCGTATATATTTGACTATATTATAGTCTTTTAAACATAAAGTGTCAAGTATTTTTGACATATTTTTTGAAGAAATAGTAGTCTCCTTGTCCTATTTGTCTGACAAGTGCAAGCTGGTCGGATTTGTGGTAAAATAGATAAGATATGACAAAAGAATTTCATCATGTAACGGTCTTACTCCACGAAACGATTGATATGCTTGACGTAAAACCTGACGGTATCTACGTTGATGCGACTTTGGGTGGATCAGGCCATAGCGAATATTTATTAAGTAAATTAAGTGAAAAAGGCCATCTCTATGCCTTTGACCAGGATCAGAATGCCATTGACAATGCGCAAAAACACTTGGCACCTTACATTGAGAAGGGAATGGTGACCTTTATCAAGGATAACTTCCGTCATTTACAGGCACGTTTGCGCGAAGCTGGTGTTCAGGAAATTGATGGAATTTGTTATGACTTGGGAGTGTCTAGTCCTCAATTGGACCAGCGTGAGCGTGGTTTTTCTTATAAAAAGGACGCGCCACTAGACATGCGGATGAATCAGGATGCTAGTCTGACAGCCTATGAAGTGGTGAACCACTATGACTATCATGACTTAGTTCGTATTTTCTTCAAGTATGGAGAGGACAAATTCTCTAAACAGATTGCGCGTAAGATTGAGCAAGCGCGTGAAGTGAAGCCGATTGAGACAACGACTGAGTTAGCAGAGATTATCAAGTCGGCCAAACCTGCCAAGGAGCTCAAGAAGAAGGGCCATCCTGCCAAGCAGATTTTCCAGGCTATTCGAATTGAAGTCAATGATGAACTGGGAGCGGCAGATGAGTCCATTCAGCAGGCTATGGAGATGTTGGCTCTAGATGGTAGAATCTCAGTGATTACCTTCCATTCGCTAGAAGACCGCTTGACCAAGCAATTGTTCAAGGAAGCTTCAACAGTGGAAGTTCCCAAAGGTTTGCCTTTCATCCCAGATGATCTCAAACCTAAGATGGAATTGGTGTCCCGTAAGCCAATCTTGCCAAGTGCAGAAGAATTAGAAGCCAATAACCGCTCGCACTCAGCCAAGTTGCGCGTGGCCAGAAAAATTCACAAGTAAGAGGAAAAAAGAATGGAAAAAACAGGTCAAATACTACAGATGCAACTTAAACGGTTTTCGCGTGTGGAAAAAGCTTTTTACTTTTCCATTGCTGTAACCACTCTTATTGTAGCCATTAGTATTATTTTTATGCAGACCAAGCTCTTGCAAGTGCAGAATGATTTGACAAAAATCAATGCGCAGATAGAGGAAAAGAAGACCGAATTGGACGATGCCAAGCAAGAGGTCAATGAACTATTACGTGCAGAACGTTTGAAAGAAATTGCCAATTCACACGATTTGCAATTAAACAATGAAAATATTCGAATAGCGGAGTAAGATATGAAGTGGACAAAAAGAGTAATCCGTTATGCGACGAAAAATCGGAAATCGCCGGCTGAAAACAGACGCAGAGTTGGAAAAAGTCTGAGTTTATTATCTGTCTTTGTTTTTGCCGTTTTTTTAGTCAATTTTGCGGTCATTATTGGGACGGGCACTCGCTTTGGAACAGATTTAGCGAAGGAAGCTAAGAAGGTTCATCAAACCACCCGTACAGTTCCTGCCAAACGTGGGACTATTTATGACCGAAATGGAGTCCCGATTGCTGAGGATGCAACCTCCTATAATGTCTATGCGGTTATTGATGAGAACTATAAGTCAGCAACGGGTAAGATTCTTTACGTAGAGAAAACACAATTTAACAAGGTTGCAGAGGTCTTTCATAAGTATCTGGACATGGAAGAATCCTATGTAAGAGAGCAACTCTCGCAACCTAATCTCAAGCAAGTTTCCTTTGGAGCGAAGGGCAATGGGATTACCTATGCCAATATGATGGCTATCAAAAAAGAATTGGAAACTGCAGAGGTCAAGGGGATTGATTTTACAACCAGTCCCAATCGTAGTTATCCAAACGGACAATTTGCTTCTAGTTTTATCGGTCTAGCTCAGCTCCATGAAAATGAAGATGGCAGCAAGAGTTTGCTGGGAACCTCTGGAATGGAGAGTTCCTTGAACAGTATTCTTGCAGGGACAGACGGCATTATTACCTATGAAAAGGATCGTCTGGGTAATATTGTACCCGGAACAGAACAAGTTTCCCAACAAACGGTAGATGGTAAGGATGTTTATACAACCATTTCCAGCCCCCTCCAGTCCTTTATGGAAACCCAGATGGATGCCTTTCTAGAAAAAGTAAAAGGTAAGTATATGACCGCGACCTTGGTCAGTGCAAAGACCGGTGAAATCCTCGCTACCACCCAACGACCTACCTTTAATGCAGATACTAAAGAAGGAATCACTGAGGACTTTGTTTGGCGTGATATTCTTTATCAAAGTAACTATGAACCAGGATCAGCCATGAAGGTTATGACGTTAGCTTCTTCTATTGATAATAATACCTTCCCAAGTGGAGAATACTTCAATAGCAGTGAATTCAAAATAGCGGATGCGACGACTCGAGATTGGGATGTTAATGAAGGTTTGACTACTGGTGGGATGATGACTTTCTTACAAGGTTTCGCTCACTCCAGTAATGTTGGAATGAGTCTACTTGAACAAAAAATGGGAGATGCTACTTGGTTGGATTATCTAAAACGCTTTAAATTTGGGGTTCCAACTCGCTTTGGCTTGACAGATGAATACGCTGGTCAACTTCCAGCTGATAATATTGTTAGTATTGCTCAAAGCTCATTTGGGCAAGGAATTTCAGTGACACAAACACAAATGCTTCGTGCCTTTACAGCTATTGCTAATGATGGAGTTATGCTGGAGCCAAAATTTATAAGTGCTATTTATGATACTAACAATCAGTCTGTACGTAAGTCACAAAAAGAAATAGTAGGAAATCCTGTTTCCAAAGAGGCAGCAAGCACAACTCGAAATCACATGATCTTAGTTGGGACGGACCCTCTATATGGAACTATGTATAATCACTACACAGGAAAGCCAATTATAACAGTTCCTGGACAAAATGTAGCAGTTAAATCCGGTACGGCTCAAATCGCTGATGAGAAAAATGGAGGATACTTGGTTGGTTCTACCAATTATATTTTCTCAGCTGTGACTATGAATCCTGCTGAAAATCCTGATTTTATCTTGTATGTAACGGTTCAACAGCCTGAGCATTATTCAGGTATCCAGTTGGGAGAATTTGCCACCCCAATCTTGGAGCGGGCTTCAGCTATGAAAGAATCTCTCAATCTTCAATCTCCAGCTAAGAATTTAGATCAAGTGACGACAGAATCTTCGTATGCAATGCCTAGCATCAAGGATATTTCACCTGGTGATTTGGCGGAAGCCTTACGTCGAAATATTGTGCAACCAATCGTTGTTGGTACTGGAACAAAGATTAAAGAGACTTCTGTAGAAGAAGGAAAAAATCTTGCACCAAACCAACAAGTTCTCCTTTTATCGGATAAGGTAGAAGAAATTCCAGACATGTATGGCTGGAAAAAAGAGACTGCTGAGATCTTTGCTAAATGGTTGGATATTGAGCTGGAATTTGAAGGGTCAGGTTCTGTTGTTCAGAAGCAAGATGTTCGGACTAATACAGCTATCAAAAACATTAAAAAAATTAAATTAACTTTAGGAGACTAATATGTTTATTTCCATCAGTGCTGGAATTGTGACATTTTTACTAACTTTAGTAGGAATTCCGGCCTTTATCCAATTTTATAGAAAGGCGCAAATTACAGGCCAGCAGATGCATGAGGATGTCAAACAGCACCAGGCAAAAGCTGGAACTCCTACAATGGGAGGTTTGGTTTTCTTAATTACTTCTGTTTTGGTTGCTTTCTTTTTTGCCCTATTTAGTAGCCAATTCAGCAATAATGTAGGAATGATTTTGTTCATCTTGGTCCTTTATGGACTTGTCGGATTTTTAGATGACTTTCTCAAGGTCTTCCGTAAGATAAATGAGGGGCTAAATCCCAAGCAGAAATTGGCTCTTCAGCTTCTAGGTGGAGTTATCTTCTATCTTTTCTATGAGCGTGGGGGCGATATCCTTTCTGTATTTGGTTATCCAGTTCATTTGGGATTTTTCTATATTTTCTTCGCCCTTTTCTGGCTAGTCGGTTTTTCAAATGCAGTGAACTTGACAGACGGAATTGACGGTCTGGCTAGTATTTCAGTGGCGATTAGTTTGTCTGCTTATGGAATTATTGCCTATGTGCAAGGTCAGATGGATATTCTTCTGGTGATTCTGGCCATGATTGGTGGTTTACTCGGCTTCTTCGTCTTTAACCATAAGCCTGCCAAGGTCTTTATGGGAGATGTGGGAAGTTTGGCCCTCGGTGGAATGCTGGCAGCTATATCTATGGCCCTCCACCAAGAATGGACTCTCTTGATTATCGGAATTGTGTATGTTTTTGAAACAACTTCGGTCATGATGCAAGTAAGTTATTTCAAACTGACAGGTGGTAAACGTATTTTCCGTATGACGCCTGTGCATCACCATTTTGAGCTTGGGGGATTGTCTGGTAAAGGAAATCCTTGGAGTGAATGGAAGGTTGACTTCTTCTTTTGGGGAGTGGGGCTTCTAGCAAGTCTCCTGACGCTAACAATTTTGTATTTGATGTAAGAATGGCACCCTGATGTTTCAGGGTGTTTTTGCTTTTTAAAAAACATTGGTCAGTCAAAGTCAAATCACTTGACCTTTTCTGACCAATGTAGTATATTATGAACGTAAGGTAAATGAAAGCCTTACTAGAACACTTATTTAAAGTAAAATAGAAAGAGGTGGGGTCTATGTTTAATCTAGAAATCTTCAGAAGTAAAGATAGTCTACTCCTGCTTGAAAAAGAAAAACCAGAAATAGTACCTAGAGTAGCGATTTAGCTAGTCTAAATTTTTTAAAACAAAGGTCAAAGATAGTCAATATCAGTAATCATAACTAAGTAAACAAAAAGAGGTAAAGAATATGAACAACAACTTTAATAATTTTAACAACATGGATGATTTATTTAACCAATTGATGGGTGGTATGCGCGGATACAGTTCTGAAAATCGTCGTTACTTGATTAATGGACGTGAAGTCACACCTGAGGAATTTGCTCACTATCGTGCGACTGGTCAATTACCAGGAAATGCAGAAGTTGATGGCCAAATGCCACAACATACGTCAGGTATGAAACAAGACGGTGTCCTTGCTAAACTAGGTCGAAACTTGACTGCAGAAGCGCGTGAGGGCAAGCTGGATCCAGTTATCGGACGAAACAAGGAAATTCAAGAAACATCTGAAATCCTCTCACGCCGTACTAAGAACAATCCTGTTTTGGTCGGAGATGCAGGCGTTGGTAAGACAGCTGTTGTCGAAGGTTTGGCACAAGCCATTGTGAACGGTGATGTTCCAGCTGCCATTAAGAATAAGGAACTTATTTCCATTGACATCTCAGGTCTTGAGGCTGGTACTCAATACCGTGGTAGTTTTGAAGAAAACGTTCAAAACCTAGTCAATGAAGTGAAAGAAGCAGGGAATATTATTCTCTTCTTTGATGAAATTCACCAAATCCTCGGTGCAGGTAGCACTGGTGGAGACAGTGGTTCTAAAGGGCTTGCAGACATTCTTAAGCCAGCTCTCTCTCGTGGGGAATTGACAGTGATTGGGGCAACGACTCAGGATGAATACCGTAACACCATCTTGAAGAATGCTGCTCTTGCTCGTCGTTTTAACGAAGTCAAGGTCAATGCTCCTTCAGCAGAGGATACATATAAAATTCTTCAAGGAATTCGTGACCTCTATCAACAACACCACAATGTCATCTTGCCAGACGAAGTTTTGAAAGCAGCGGTGGATTATTCTGTTCAGTATATTCCACAACGTAGCTTGCCAGATAAGGCTATCGACCTTGTCGATGTTACGGCGGCTCACTTGGCAGCTCAGCATCCTGTAACAGATGTGCATGCTGTTGAACGTGAAATTGAGGTAGAAAAAGACAAGCAAGAAAAAGCTGTTGAGTCAGAAGATTTTGAAGCAGCTCTAAACTATAAAACACGCATCGCAGAATTGGAAAAGAAAATCGAAAACCACACAGAAGATATGAAGGTGACTGCAAGTGTCAACGATGTGGCTGAATCTGTAGAACGAATGACCGGTATTCCAGTATCTCAAATGGGGGCTACGGACATCGAACGTTTGAAAGATATGGCTCATCGCTTGCAAGACAAGGTAATCGGTCAAGATAAGGCAGTTGAAGCTGTTTCTCGTGCTATCCGTCGTAACCGTGCTGGTTTTGATGAAGGTAATCGCCCAATCGGTAGTTTCCTCTTTGTAGGACCAACTGGGGTTGGTAAGACAGAGCTTGCTAAGCAATTGGCGCTAGATATGTTTGGAACCAAGGATGCGATCATCCGTTTGGATATGTCTGAATACAGTGACCGCACAGCTGTTTCTAAGCTAATTGGTACAACAGCAGGATATGTGGGTTATGATGACAATAGCAATACCTTAACAGAACGTGTTCGTCGCAATCCATACTCTATCATTCTCTTGGATGAAATTGAGAAGGCTGATCCTCAAGTCATTACCCTTCTCCTCCAAGTCTTGGATGATGGTCGTTTGACAGATGGTCAAGGTAACACTGTCAACTTCAAGAATACGGTGATTATCGCAACTTCAAACGCAGGCTTTGGTTACGAAGTTAACTTGACAGAAGATGCTGATAAACCAGAATTGATGGATCGTTTGAAACCTTACTTCCGTCCAGAATTCCTTAACCGTTTCAATGCTGTTATCGAATTCTCACACTTGACGAAAGAAGATCTTTCTAAGATTGTGGATTTGATGTTGGCTGAAGTCAACCAAACCTTGGCTAAGAAAGACATTGATTTGGTAGTCAGTCAAGCAGCTAAGGACTATATCACAGAAGAAGGTTATGACGAAGTCATGGGTGTTCGTCCTCTCCGTCGCGTGGTTGAACAAGAAATTCGTGATAAGGTGACAGACTTCCACTTGGATCATTTAGATGCCAAACACCTAGAAGCAGATATGGAAGATGGCGTTTTAGTCATTCGTGAAAAAGCCTAATACTCTTCGAAAATCAAATTCAAACCACGTCAACGTCGCCTTGCCGTACTCAAGTACAGCCTGCGGCTAGTTTCCTAGTTTGCTCTTTGATTTTCATTGAGTATAAGACAAAATTTTGAGAATAAAAAAGAAGGAGCCAGCTGAAAAACTGGTTCCTTTTTGTGTTTAAATCACATGACGTTCAAAGGCATCATCTGAAATCCCTTGTTCTAGGATGAGTTTTGCCCATTCTTTAGCAGAGAAGAGGCTGTGATCCTTGTAGTTTCCGCAAGATTCGATGGTTGTTCCAGGGACGTCTTCCCAAGTAGTAGTTTCAGCGATTTCCTTGAGTGAATCCTTGATAACAGCCGCGATTTCAGCACTGGTGTGGCGCCCCCACATAATCATATGGAAGCCTGTACGGCAACCAAATGGTGAACAGTCAATCATGCCGTCAATTCGGGTACGAATGAGTTTTGCCAAGAGGTGCTCGATAGTGTGAAGGCCAGCAGTAGGGATAGAGTCTTCATTGGGTTGCACTAAACGAATGTCATAATTGGAGATGACATCTCCCTTTGGCCCTGTTTCTTCCCCAATCAAGCGAACATAGGGTGCTTTAACAATGGTGTGGTCAAGTTCAAAACTTTCGACAATAACTTCTTTTGACATGGTAAATCCTTTCAGTTTTCTTCTTTCATTATATCATAAAGGTTGCTCCTGAGACAGAGAGAAAACCTCTCCGAGAGTGGAGAGGTTGAAATCTTTATTTACGATACAAGCGGTCGTATTGGTAGTATGGGTCAAAGGTTACATTGATACCCAATTTGCGAAGGACATTCTTGTCTTCATCGGTCAAGATGATGGTTGAGTGGGCTTCGCTTCCTTTGAGGTTGCCAAGTTCTTCCATAGCACGAGCAGCATCAGGATTTTCTGTGGCTGTGATGGCAAGGGCAATCAAAATTTCATTTGAATGAAGGCGTGGATTGCGGCTACCGAGATGATCGATTTTAAGACCTTGGATTGGCTTAACAACTTCAGGTTCGATTAGTTTTACTTCTTTAGCGATGTCAGCTGATTTCTTGATGGCGTTGATAAGAGCAGCTGCTGTAGGGCCAAAGAGTTCTGAGTTCTTACCAGTGACAATTTCCCCAGTTGGCAATTCAAGGGCTAGGGCTGGTCCACCAGTTTCTTCTGCTTTTTGACGTGCAGTAACAGCAACCTTACGGTCTGCTGGTGTGATACCGAGGTCATTCATAAGCAACTCAATTTTCTTGACAGCAGATTCGCCCACTTTTTCGGCTTTGAAATCAAGAACAGTCTGATAGTAGCGGCGGATGATTTCTTGTTTAGAAGCTTCGACAGCAGCTTCATCATCTGTAATAGCGAAACCAACCATGTTGACACCCATATCTGTCGGAGAAGCGTATGGAGATTTACCAAGGATACGTTCTAACATGCGCTTGAGCACTGGGAAAATCTCGATATCACGGTTGTAGTTGACAGTGGTTTCTCCATAGGTTTGAAGATGGAAAGGGTCAATCATGTTGACATCATCAAGGTCAGCTGTGGCAGCCTCGTAGGCCAAGTTGACTGGATGATGAAGGGGAAGATTCCAAACTGGGAAGGTTTCAAATTTAGCGTAGCCAGACTTGATGCCATTGATCTGGTCGTGGTACATATTGGACATACAGGTTGCCAATTTTCCAGAACCAGGTCCAGGAGCAGTTACGACAATCAAGTTGCGACTAGTTTTGATGTAGTCATTTTTTCCCATTCCTTCTGGAGAAATGATATGATCCATATCCGTCGGATATCCTTTGATTGGATAATGAAGATAAGAATAAATTCCGTTTTTCTCAAGCTGGTTGCGGAAGGCATCTGCAGCTGGTTGACCAGCGTACTGTGTGATGACAACGGAGCCAACAAAAATTCCTAATTCATTGAATTTGTCAATCAAACGAAGAACTTCTTGGTCATAAGAAATACCCAAGTCACCACGTGCTTTGGAATGCTCGATATTGCTAGCATTAATAGCAATCACAACCTCAACCTGCTCTTTCAATTCTTGTAAGAGCTTGATTTTGTTGTCAGGCTCATAACCAGGAAGGACACGAGCGGCGTGGAAATCTTCTAACATTTTGCCACCAAACTCCAAGTAGAGTTTGCCGTCAAATTGGTTAATACGCTCCAAAATGTGGTCGCGCTGTAGATTCAAATATTGTTCAGAACTAAAAGCTTGTTTTTTCATTTTTTTACCTCTGACCTCTATTATAATAAAAAAATGGAAGTTAGGAAACTATGGAGTTAAAAAAGTAATCAAAAAGATTAGGCAAACGCTTGCATAAAAATCTGAAAAGTGCTATCATAGACTGTAGATTATTAAAATAATGAGGTAAGAAGATGCAAGAAAAATGGTGGCACAATGCCGTAGTCTATCAAGTTTATCCTAAGAGCTTTATGGATAGCAACGGAGATGGAATTGGCGATTTGCCAGGAATTACCAGTAAGTTAGACTATCTAGCCAAGTTAGGAATTACAGCGATTTGGCTTTCTCCAGTTTATGACAGCCCTATGGATGATAATGGCTATGATATTGCTGATTATCAAGCGATTGCAACGATTTTTGGAACCATGGAGGATATGGACCAACTGATTGTGGAAGCTAAGAAGCGTGATATTCGTATCATCATGGACTTGGTGGTCAATCATACCTCAGATGAACATGCATGGTTTGTCGAGGCCTGTGAAAATCCTGACAGCCCTGAGCGAGACTACTATATCTGGCGCGATGAACCCAACGACCTAGATTCTATCTTTAGTGGATCTGCTTGGGAATATGATGAAAAGTCAGGTCAATACTATCTCCACTTTTTCAGTAAGAAACAGCCGGATCTTAACTGGGAAAATGAAAAACTTCGTCAGAAAATTTATGAGATGATGAACTTCTGGATTGATAAAGGCATTGGTGGTTTCCGCATGGATGTCATTGACATGATTGGGAAAATTCCTGACGAGAAAGTAGTCAATAATGGACCTATGCTCCATCCCTATCTCAAGGAGATGAATCAAGCGACCTTTGGAGATAAAGATCTCTTGACGGTGGGAGAAACTTGGGGGGCAACGCCTGATATTGCCAAGCTCTACTCTGATCCAAAGGGGCAAGAATTGTCTATGGTCTTCCAGTTTGAACATATCGGTCTTCAGTATCAGGAAGGTCAGCCTAAGTGGCACTATCAAAAAGAGCTGAATATCCCTAAGTTGAAAGAGATTTTCAACAAATGGCAGACAGAGTTAGGAGTTGAGGATGGCTGGAATTCGCTTTTCTGGAACAATCATGACCTCCCTCGTATCGTCTCAATCTGGGGAAATGACCAAGAATACCGCGAAAAATCTGCCAAAGCCTTTGCAATCTTGCTTCATCTTATGAGAGGAACTCCTTATATCTACCAAGGTGAGGAGATTGGGATGACCAACTATCCCTTTGAAACACTGGATCAAGTAGAAGATATTGAATCCCTTAACTATGCGCGTGAGGCTCTTGAAAAAGGTGTTCCGCTGGAAGAAATTATGGACAGTATCCGTGTCATTGGACGTGATAATGCCCGTACCCCTATGCAATGGGACGAAAGCAAAAACGCCGGTTTCTCAACAGGTCAACCTTGGTTGGCAGTCAATCCAAACTATCAAGCAATTAATGTTCAAGAAGCGCTGGCAAATCCAGATTCTATTTTCTATACTTATCAGAAGTTGGTCCAAATCCGTAAGGAGAACAGCTGGCTGATTCGAGCTGACTTTGAATTGCTTGATACGGCTGATAAGATCTTTGCCTACATCCGTAAAGATGGCGACCGTCGTTTCCTAGTTGTGGCTAACTTGTCCAATGAAGAACAAGACTTGGCAGTAGAAGGAAAAGTCAAATCGGTCTTGATTGAAAACACCCTAGCTCAAGAAGTCTTTGAAAAACAAATCTTGACTCCATGGGATGCTTTCTGTGTGGAATTGACTGACTAAAATGAGAGAGATTGGGCAAAAACTCGACTTCAGGAGAAAATGAAGTAAATCTTCCCACAATAAAACGCATAGTACCAAGGTTTTCATTGTACTGACTTGATATTATGCGTTTTTTGTTTTAAAGACTTTTTTCCCAGCCTCTTTTTGCTAAAAGTTGTGTAAAAACTCTTTTAAAAACATTTGTTAGAATTTTCTAACAAATTCTACAAGAACTCTTGCATTTATAAAAAAATAGGGTATAATAGTGAAAATACTATTTTGAAGGAGATTATTTATGCAATCGAAAAAGTGGCTCTTAGGAGCAGGAGTGACCTTGAGCACAGCCATTCTTTTAACAGCTTGTGGGAAAAGTGAAAAGAATGCAGATGCTCCCAAAACATTCTCTTATGTTTATGCAGTTGATCCATCATCCTTGGATTATAGCCTTACAAGTAAAAGTTCAACTTCTGACGTAATAGGTAATGTCGTCGACGGTCTTTTAGAGAATGATAAATATGGGAATCTCATTCCTTCTCTGGCAGAGGATTGGTCAGTTTCTAAAGATGGCTTGACTTATACCTACAAACTTCGTAAAGGTGTGAAGTGGTATACTTCTGAAGGAGAAGAGTATGCGGAAGTTAAAGCTCAGGATTTTGTTACAGGTCTGAAACATGCAGCAGACGGAAAATCCGATGGTCTTTCTTTGGTTGAGAAATCCATCAAAGGATTGGAGGCTTATGTTAGTGGTGAGACAAACGACTTCTCAACTGTAGGTGTGAAGGCTCTTGATGATTATACGGTAGAATATACTCTTAATCAACCGGAAAGTTTTTGGAACTCTAAAATAACCACTGCAACCATGCTTCCTGTAAATGAAGAATTTTTGAATGCAACAGGCAAGGATTACGGAGCGCCAACTCCATCAAGTATTCTTTACAATGGCCCATATTTTTTGAAATCTTTGATTTCTAAATCTGTGATTGAATATGAAAAAAATCCTAACTATTGGGATAAGGACAATGTCAAAATTGATAATGTTAAATTGACATTCTATGATGGTTCAGATCAAGAATCCTTAATTCGTAGCTTTACACAAGGTGCCTATACCACTGCACGTCTTTTTCCAGCAAGCTCAAACTTTGAGTCAACTAAGAAAGAGTACGGAGATAAGATTGTCTATAGTCCACAAGAGGCAACAAGCTACTACCTCACTGTGAACGTAAACCGCCAGTCTTACAATAAAACAGCTAAAACAGATGAGTCACAAAAAACATCAACAAAAGAAGCTCTTCTCAATAAGAACTTCCGTCAGGCTCTTAATTTTGCATTTAATCGCCACGCCTATACAGCTCAATTAAACGGTGAAGAGGGTGCGGATAAGATTATTCGTAATAGTCTAGTGCCAGATAATTACGTTCAAGTAGCTGGGAAGACCTTCGGACAGTTGGCTCAGGATGAACTACTGAAATATGGAGAACAGTGGAAAGATGTGACTCTCACAGATGGTAAGGATACAATTTACAATCCAACAAAGGCTAAATTTGCATTTGAAAAAGCGAAGTCAGAATTGCAAGCTAAGGGAGTGAGTTTCCCGATTCATTTGGATGTGCCTGTTGAGCAAACTGATGTAGTTGCGGTTCAACAAACCAATTCGCTAAAACAATCAATTGAAGAAACGCTTGGAACGGAGAATGTCATTATAGATGTTCTTCAAATGACAGATAATGAGAAGGAAAGTATTACTTCTCAAGCTAAAGTTCCAACCCAAAAAGATTATGATTTGAACGGAACAGGTTGGGGACCAGATTACCAAGATCCAGCAACCTATCTCAATATTTTAGATGCTAAGAAGGGTTCTGCCTTGAAACATCTAGGTATAACAAAGGGCAAGGATCCTGAAGTCATGGCGAAAGTTGGCTTGGATGAATACAAGAAGCTCTTGGATGATGCGGCTTCTGAGACAAGTAATCTTGATAAACGATACGAAAAGTATGCCAAAGCACAGGCTTGGGTTACTGATAGTTCACTTCTTATTCCAGTTGCTTCTTCAGGGGGCTCTCCTATGGTTAGTCGTACTGTTCCATTTACCAAAGCTTATTCACAGGTTGGTATTAAGGGGGATCCATTTATTTTTAAAGGAATGGAACTTCAAAATGATATTGTGACAACTAAAGAGTATGATGCGGCCTTCAAAAAGTGGCAAAAGGAAAAACTGGAATCGAATGCTCAGTATCAAAAGGATTTAGAAAAGCACATAAAATAATGTGAATGAGAATCTTGCTTTCGTTAGGTTATCAGTTAATTCATTGATATTTAAATGATAAATCGCATAAAAACAAGGGAGGACTGTATGAAAGATAGAAATCCTTTGTTTTTTTATGACTAAAGTTTATAAACTTTCATTCTCAAAATTAAATTAACTTTACAAATTCCCACTATTTTGGTAAAATAAATATATGTTATAAAAACTAACATAAAGGAGAAAGAAGATGACTACAAAGAAGCGTGTTCTTAGTGCAGGCCTGACTGTTGCGGCTGCTTTGCTTTTAGCTGCTTGCGGACAATCAGGTTCAGATACAAAAACTTACTCATCAACCTTTAGTGGAAATCCAACTACATTTAACTATTTATTAGATTACTATGCTGATAATACAGCTATTATTACTAACCTAGTTGATGGTTTGCTTGAAAATGACAATCATGGGAATCTAGTTCCATCTTTGGCAGAAGACTGGTCTGTTTCAAGCGATGGTCTGACTTATACCTACAAATTGAGAAAAGATGCCAAATGGTTCACGGCTGACGGTGAAGAGTACGCCCCAGTCAAGGCACAAGATTTTGTGACAGGTATCAAGTATGCAGTGGACAATAAATCCCAGGCCATTGACTTGATTCAAAACTCGATCAAGGGCTTGAATGATTATATTACAGGAGCGGATTCTGACTTTTCTAAGGTTGGGGTGAAGGCTATTGACGACCAGACTGTTGAGTATACTTTGGTACGCCCAGAACCTTACTGGAACTCAAAAACAACCAACAGTATTCTTTTCCCGGTAAATGAAGAGTTTTTAAATTCAAAAGGGAAAGATTTTGGGACCCTATCTCCAGATAGCATTCTCTACAGCGGACCTTATTTGTTAAAAGATTTCACATCAAAATCATCTATCGAGTATGTGAAGAATCCGCATTACTATGATCATGACAAAGTATCGATTGAACACGTGAAATTAGCTTACTTTGATGGCTCAGACCAAGAATTGACCATTCGTAACTTTGAAAGTGGAGCCTATTCTATCGCTGGGGTTTATCCAAATAGTTCAAACTTTGCCAAGACCAAGGAGAAATATAAGGATAATATCGTCTATAGCTTGCAGGACAAGACTTCTTGGTATTTCAATTTCAACGTCAACCGCAAGGCCTACAACCATACATCTAAAACGACAGATGAGCAGAAGAAGTCGACTGAGACAGCTGTCTTGAACAAAAACTTCCGCCAAGCAGTGAACTTCGCCTTGGACCGCACAGCCTATTCTGCCCAGTCAAATGGGGAAGAAGCAGCTAGCAAGACCCTTCGTAACACCTTGGTGCCTCCTACATTTGTCCAAGTTGGAGACAAGACTTTTGGAGAGGTAGTCGCTTCTAAATTGGTCAACTATGGCACAGAATGGTCAGGTATTAACTTGGCAGATGCTCAAGATGTCTATTTCAACAAAGAAAAGGCTCAAGCAAAATTTGCGGAAGCTAAAAAAGAATTGACAAGTCAAGGTGTGACTTTCCCAATTCACTTGGATGTGGCGGTTGATCAGACAAGTAAAAATGCTGTGACAGGCATGAACTCAGTTAAGCAGACCCTTGAGTCAGTTTTGGGTGCTGATAACATTGTCATTGATGTTCAGCAACTTTCAACAGATGATTTTAATAACGTAGCCTTCTTAGCGCCAACAGCAGCTGATCGTGACTACGATTTGAACTTTGATGGTTGGGTAGGTGACTATCAGGATCCATCAACTTATCTCAATCCTTTCAATGCAGAGGATGGGTTCTACCTTAAGATTTTTGGACTAGATGCTCAGGAAGATAAAGCTAAGATTGCTAGCTTGGGACTTGATACTTACACCAAGATGCTCAAAGATGCAGATAGCGAAAATAAAGATGTAGCCAAACGCTATGAAAAATATGCTGAAGCACAGGCTTGGATGATTGACAATTCTCTAATCATGTCAGCTATGTCAAGTGGTGGAACAGCATCTGTAACCAAAGTAACGCCATTTACAAGAGGGTATTCACTGGTCGGCATCAAGGGTGACGGAAATAACTACAAGTACATGAAACTGCAAAAAGATACTGTGACAACCAAACAGTATGAAGAAGCTAAGACCAAATGGGAGCAAGAAAGCAAAAAAGCAATCGAAAAAGCCCAAAAAGAAGCAGAAAAACATGTTAAATAGTTAGAAATAGCCTTTTCAAGCAAAATCATAAAGACAAACATCAGTTTTGGTGCTTGTCTTTTTAAATCACTCGGCTATTGAAAACTGAGAAATGATTTGTTTTGTGCTAAAATAGATTGAAATTAATACTAAATGAAAATCAAAGAATAACTGGGAAGTTAGCTAAAAGTACAGCTTTGAGGTGGTAGATAGAACTGATGAAGTCAGCTCAAAATACTGTTCTGAGGTTGCAGATGGACGCTGACGTGGTTTGAAGAGATTTTCGAAGAGTATAAGATTCTCTCTTTTACTATAGTTAAGCAGATGTAAAGATAAATGATAAGGAAGAGACTATGTACGACTATCTAATCGTTGGTGCTGGTTTGTCGGGAGCAATTTTTGCTTATGAAGCAACCAAGCGTGGAAAAAAAGTAAAAGTTATTGATAAACGTGACCACATTGGTGGGAATATCTACTGTGAGAATGTAGAAGGAGTTAATGTTCATAAATACGGTGCTCATATCTTCCATACTTCTAATAAGAAAGTCTGGGATTATGTGAATCAATTTGCTGAATTTAACAATTACATCAACTCGCCTCTAGCTAATTACAAGGGTAGCCTTTATAATCTACCTTTCAATATGAATACTTTCTATGCTATGTGGGGGACAAAAACTCCTCAAGAGGTCAAAAATAAGATTGCTGATCAAACGGCTCATATGAAGGACGTTGAACCTAAAAACTTGGAAGAACAGGCTATCAAGTTAATCGGTCCAGATATTTATGAAAAGTTGATCAAAGGCTACACTGAAAAGCAATGGGGACGTTCTGCGACTGACCTTCCACCCTTTATCATCAAACGTCTACCGGTTCGTTTAACCTTTGATAATAACTACTTTAATGACTGTTATCAGGGTATTCCAATTGGTGGGTATAATGTCATTATCGAAAATATGCTCAAGGATGTTGAAGTAGGACTTGGAGTTGACTTTTTTGCAAATCGTCAGGAATTAGAAGCTTCTGCTGAAAAAGTTGTCTTTACAGGGATGATTGATCAATACTTTGATTATAAACATGGTGAGTTAGAATACCGTAGTCTTCGTTTTGAGCATGAAGTTCTTGATGAAGAAAACTATCAAGGAAATGCTGTTGTCAACTATACAGAACGAGAAATTCCTTATACTCGCATTATTGAGCATAAACACTTTGAGTATGGTACACAAGCTAAAACGGTCATTACTCGTGAATACCCAGCTGATTGGAAACGAGGAGATGAGCCTTATTATCCAATCAATGACGAGAGAAACAATGTCCTGTTTGCTAAATATCAAGAAGAAGCAGCACAGAATGATAAGGTCATTTTCTGTGGACGTTTGGCTGATTATAAATACTATGACATGCATGTGGTCATCGAACGGGCTTTGGAAGTAGTCGAGGAAGAGTTGGGACAATAATGCAAGGATTCTGTCATTTTAGAATCTTTGCTACTTAAGATTTTTAGAAGTAAGGTCAACAAGATTCTTTTCTGGTTATCAGAAGAGAATCTCTGTTGGCTTTTTTGGCATAAATGAACAATTTTATTTTTCAGAATATATCAAATATAACAAATAACTCTTAAAATTCAGAAAATTCTATTGACAGGACTTGAAAAAGAGTCTATAATGAATAAAAAAACAAAGGAGAATACTATGAAAACAAGAAAAGTATTGGCTCTTGCGGGAGTAACCTTATTAGCAGCTGGTGTTTTAGCTGCTTGTTCTGGGGGTTCAGGTGCTCAAGGTGAAAAAACCTTTGCCTTTACCTACGAGACACATCCAGATAATCTCAACTATTTGACAACTGGTAAGGCAGCAACTTCTGAGATTACTAGTAATGTCATTGATGGATTGCTTGAAAATGATAAATACGGGAACCTTGTTCCTTCATTGGCAGAAGACTGGTCAGTTTCTAAGGATGGCTTGACTTATACTTATAAGATTCGTCAGGATGCCAAGTGGTATACATCTGAGGGAGAAGAGTATGCTCCTGTTAAGGCTCAGGACTTTGTAACAGGACTTAAATATGCAACAGATAAGAAAGCAGAAGCCCTTTACTTGGTACAGGATTCAATCAAAGGTCTGGATGCCTATGCCAAAGGTGAAATCACAGACTTCGCTCAAGTCGGGATTAAAGCCCTTGACGACCAAACAATCCAATACACCTTGAACAAGCCTGAAACTTTTTGGAACTCAAAAACAACCATGGGTGTGCTTGCGCCAGTCAATGAAGAGTTTTTGAATTCAAAAGGGGATGATTTTGCCAAAGCTACGGATCCAAGTAGTCTCTTGTATAACGGCCCTTATTTGCTGAAATCCATTGTGACCAAATCCTCTGTTGAATTTGCGAAAAATCCGAACTACTGGGATAAGGACAATGTGCATATTGACAAAGTTAAATTGTCATTCTGGGACGGGCAAGATACCAGCAAACCAGCAGAAAACTTTAAAGATGGTAGCCTTACAGCAGCTCGTCTTTATCCAACAAGTGCAAGTTTCGCAGAGCTTGAGAAGAGTATGAAAGACAATATCGTCTATACGCAACAAGACTCTACGACTTATCTAGTAGGGACAAATATTGACCGTCAATCTTATAAGCACACATCTAAGACTAGCGAAGAACAAAAGACATCAACTAAAAAGGCTCTCTTAAACAAGGATTTCCGTCAGGCTATTGCCTTTGGTTTTGACCGTACAGCCTATGCCTCTCAGTTGAATGGAGAAACTGGAGCAAGCAAAATCTTGCGTAATCTCTTTGTGCCACCAACATTTGTTCAAGCAGATGGGAAGAACTTTGGCGATATAGTCAAAGAAAAATTAGTGACTTATGGGGATGAATGGAAGGATGTCAATCTTGCAGATTCACAAGATGGTCTTTACAATCCAGAAAAAGCTAAAGCAGAATTTGCCAAAGCCAAATCAGCCCTACAAGCTGAGGGAGTACAATTCCCAATTCACTTGGATATGCCAGTTGACCAGACAGCAACTACAAAAGTTCAACGTGTCCAATCTATGAAACAATCCTTGGAAGCAACTTTAGGAACTGATAATGTCGTTATTGATATCCAACAATTGCAAAAAGATGAATTGCTTAATGTAACTCTATTTGCCGAAAATGCTGCTGGCGAAGACTGGGATTTATCAGATAATGTCGGTTGGGGTCCAGACTTTGCCGATCCATCAACCTACCTTGATATTATCAAACCTTCTGTAGGAGAAAGTACTAAAACATATTTAGGATTTGACTCAGGGGAAGATAATGTAGCTGCTAAAAAAGTAGGTCTATATGACTACGAAAAATTGGTTACTGAAGCTGGTGATGAGACTACAGATGTTGCTAAACGATATGATAAATACGCAGCAGCCCAAGCTTGGTTGACAGATAGTGCCTTGATCATCCCAACAACTTCTAAAACTGGTCGTCCAATCTTGTCTAAGATGGTACCATTTACAATACCATTTGCATTGTCAGGAAATAAAGGTACAAGTGACCCAGTCTTGTATAAATACCTTGAAATTCAAGACAAGGCAGTTACTGCAGATGAATACCAAAAAGCTCAAGAAAAATGGATGAAAGAAAAAGCAGAATCCAATAAAAAAGCGCAAGAAGAACTTGCCAAACATGTGAAATAAGATAAAAAGAGACTGAGCAAAAAGTCTTTAAAAGCAAAACGCATATTGTCAGGTGATGAAAGCCTTGATCGTATGCGTTTTATTGTGGGGAAATGTACTTGATCTCTGTATTTCATTTTGAAAATGACAAAATCCTGAGTTTAGAGTTCTCAGGATTTTTTCGTTTACTGTTGTGGTTGCTGTTGAACTTGTGGATTTTGTGGCGTTGGTTGTACTGGTTGTGTCGGTTGAACAGCTTGTCCTTGATTAGGATCAGTTGCTGGAGCATTATTGGGTTGTTGACCAACCGTAGTACTTGCCTGTGTAGTTGAACTTTCAGCTGTTGAGGATTGTTGAGTAGAGGGTTCAGTCCATATTGGGCGAGCTCCATTTTTGAATACAAATTCCCCGTTTCTGAAAAGTCCGTCTGGCATCGTCCAGTCTTCTGGATGAGTATCTTCTGATAGATACGTTATCATTGAGCGATAAACTTTAGCTGCAACTAGGAAACCATCTCCAACTATTGGAGTAAAACGGTTTGAGTATCCAGTCCATACAGCCATAGAATACTTAGGAGTATATCCTACAAACGATTCATCTGGAGCTACGTAGCTAGTGTTTTTGACATATTTTTCGATTTCTTCATCAGTATAGTTAGAAGTACCAGTCTTACCAGCTTGTGGAAGCCATGGTAGGTAGGCACCACGACCGATACCATAAACTAAGACTGTTTTCATCATTTCGGTCATCATATAGGCTGTAGTCTCTTTCATAGCTCGTGTACCGGCATCAGAAAATTCTTTTTCACTACCATCACTGAAGACTATTTTATTGATATACATTGGTTTATGGTAAATACCACCATTAGCAAAGGCGGCATAAGCAGCAGCCATTTTTTCACTACTTGCACCGTATTGTTTGCTAGATTCGGTTGTATTACTTGAAATGGCGTTTGCATAATACATGCTTGGATAGTCGATACCAAGACCATTAAGGAAGGTTTTAGCTCTATCTAGACCGACCTTATTCAAAGTCTCAACGGCTGTGACATTTCGTGATTGTTGAAGAGCATATTGCAGAGTAATATTACCGAAATATGCTCTATCCCAGTTGTAGACAGGTGTGCTTGTTCCCGGATAGTTATAAGGAATATCATTAACCATAGTTGCAGTGGAATCATAAACACCGTATTCTATGGCAGGTGCATAATCGGTGATTGGTTTCATTGCTGAACCCCAGTCACGATTGGTTTCCACAGCTTGGTTGGTACCAAATGAAACGTTACTTGCTTGGTGACGAGCTCCAAGTTGGGCGATGACTTTACCATTTGAAACATCTACGACCGTAGATGCGACTTGCAAATCATCGTCAGGGTAAGAGACGTATTGATCGGAGTTGTAGATATCCCACAGATGTTTTTGAGCTTCTTGGTCTACATTTGTGTAAACATCCATCCCAGTAGTTAGAAGGTTATAGCCAGTTTCTTGTTCTACTTGATTGATGACCTCCTTGAGGTAATTATCCATGTAAGCAGGGTAATTACTTGCTGATTTGAGACTTTGTAGTCCATCAGTAATTGGTGTATTGACTGCTTTCTCATACTGTTCAGCAGAGATGTAACCTTGATTTTTCATTTCAGATAAGACCAAGTTTCGGCGGTCTTGGGCTGCTTCTGGATGTGAATAGGGGTCATATTGGTTTGGTGCCTGAGGCATTCCAGCCAGCAAGGCTAACTGAGGTAAACTTAAATTATTGAGGTCTTTACCATAGTAGTTTTGAGCTGCTGTCTGCATTCCATAGTTGCCATTAGACATGTAGACCTTATTTATATAGTAGGTCAAGATTTCCTGTTTGGTTGCTTTTTGTTCTAACTGAATCGCTAACCAAGCTTCCTGAGCCTTACGAGAAATAGTCTGGTCGGAAGTCGAGGTTGAAAAGTAAGTCAATTTAATCAACTGTTGGGTGAGAGTTGATCCACCTTGGAGGGAATTGCTTTGCAGATTGCGCAAGAAAGCTCCCAGGATACGGATGGTATCAATCCCCCTGTGGTCGAAGAAGCGATGGTCTTCGATAGAAACGATTGCCTTAACCAAATCTGTGGGAATATCATTAGCTTGGGCATTGACGCGGCGTTCAGAACCCAAGTCAGCAATGAGTTGATTTTTATTGTCGTAGATTTTACTAGAGGTTGTTGCAACTAGTTTACTCTCGGATAGGCTAGGAGCCTTGCTAACATAGTAGAAAAAAACTCCTCCGCCTAAGACAATGGCTGCGATAACCAAGCTTAAGAAGCTAATGCTCAGATACTTGATTAGGCGCAGAATCGTTGGTTTGTTCATCTTGTTTTACCACCTAATAAATGTTCTTTGATAACATTGAGATAAGGAATTTGAGGGAAGGCACCAGCCTTGATTTCATATCCATATTCTCGAATATATCCAAGTGGCATTGATTTTTGTCCTTTATCTTGATGATAGAAGCGAATCAAATCGAATGCCGGCAATAAGTAGGTTTCTTGCTGAGAAGAAAAGTGAAGAAGGACAAAGCAGATTCCTTGTTGGGCAAGGACTTGTTCCATATGCTGAATCTGATGTGGATGAAAATTTTTCATCGGAATCGCACGTTTTTGTTTTGTTTCCTTGGCTTCAAAGTCGATGTAATATCCATTATAAACGCCAGAATAGTCCGTCGTTGAAGCTTGTCGAAAATAGGCTTCAACAATCTTGGCACGACTTCGTTGTGGATAGTCCACTCGTACGATTTGAATAGGGGTTGGTTTCTTGTGTATAACAGCCAAGCCCTGAGACAAATAGTAGTCGTTGGTAGCATTGATCATCTTTTCAAAAGACATTCCTCGATTTGCGAAATTTTTGGGTTGAGAAAGAGATGGTTGTCTTTTTTGTGATGAAAGTTTATGTGGATAGTTGACCATAATTCTCCTTATTGGTACAATAACATCACTCTATTATACCATAAATTTGCACAGAAAGGGTTAAAAATGGCTACAGTTTTGGTTTTAGGCTATTCTGCTTTTGATTTGGGTTTATTTTCTGACAAGGATCCTCGTCTTAAATTGATAAAAAAAGCAATACGTAAAGATTTAGAGGCTATGGCAGCAGATGGAGTGTCTTGGCTTGTGTTTACAGGAAGTTTGGGTTTTGAATATTGGGTTTTAGAGGTTGCTCAGGAAATGAAGACCGAATACGGTTTCCAGTTGGCGACCATTTTTGCTTTTGAAACCCATGGGGAAAATTGGAATGAAGGCAATCAGATGAAACTGAGCCGCTTTAAGCAGGTAGACTTTGTCAAATATGCCTATCCTCGCTATGAACACAAGGGGCAGTTAAGAGATTACCAGCAGTTTTTACTGGAAAACACGAATAGTTCCTATCTTTTTTATGACGAAGAAAATGAAACGAAACTAGCTTATTTTTACCAAAAGATGAAAAATCAAGAGGACTATTTTATAAAGAGATTAACATTTGATCAATTAAATGAACTTGCTGAAAATTTTTCCGAAAATTGAAGCTTTGACCTTGATTTTTGTTTGCCTTTTTTTATATAATAATACTAGCAAGCGAGAATGGAGAGAGACATGGCAAGTATTATTTTTTCAGCGAAAGATATTTTTGAACAAGAGTTTGGACGTGAAGTCCGTGGGTATAGCAAGGTAGAAGTTGATGAGTTTTTAGACGATGTCATCAAGGACTATGAAACCTATGCTGCCTTGGTCAAGTCACTTCGTCAGGAGATTGCGGATTTGAAGGAAGAATTAACTCGTAAACCGCAAGTGAGTTCGGCTCCAAGTCCTAGTCACCCAGATCCAATTGATGTGGCTGCTTCATCTTCTATGACGAATTTTGATATTTTAAAACGCTTGAATCGTCTTGAAAAAGAAGTATTCGGTAAACAAATTTTAGACAATACTGATTTGTAATTCAGGTCTTGTTACATGCAATTTTTGGATAATCGCGTGAGGAGAATTGCTTCTCATGAGGAAAGTCCATGCTAGCACAGGCTGTGATGCCTGTAGTGTTTGTGCTAGGCGAAACCATAAGCCTAGGGACGAGAAATCGTTACGGCAGTTGAAATGGCTAAGTCTTTGGATAGGTCAGAGTAGACTTGAAAGTGCCACAGTGACGGAGTCTTTCTGGAAACAGAGAGAGTGGAACGCGGTAAACCCCTCAAGCTAGCAACCCAAATTTTGGTCGGGGCATGGAGTACGCGGAAACGAACGTAGTATTCTGACTGCTATCAGCTAGAGCTGTTAGTGGTAGACAGATGATTATCGAAGGAAGTGGTCCTAGTCACTTCTGGAACAAAACATGGCTTATAGAAAATTGCATATAGGTTGGGGCTGAGAAATTTTCTCAACCTCATTTTTTAAAGTGGACATATAGAAAGGTCTTGCAAGACTGTAACATGAAAAAAGAATTTAATTTAATTGCAACTGTGGCAGCAGGGCTTGAAGCTGTTGTAGGACGAGAAGTGCGAGAGTTGGGCTACGATTGTCAGGTTGAAAATGGACGTGTTCGTTTTCAAGGAGACGTGAGAGCTATTATCGAAACCAACCTTTGGCTTCGGGCAGCAGATCGTATCAAAATTATCGTAGGAACTTTCCCAGCTAATACTTTTGAGGAACTGTTTCAGGGAGTTTTCGCTTTAGATTGGGAAAATTATTTACCACTTGGAGCTCGGTTCCCGATTTCAAAAGCAAAATGTGTTAAATCTAAACTTCACAATGAGCCCAGTGTACAGGCTATTTCTAAGAAAGCTGTTGTCAAGAAATTGCAGAAACACTACGCCCGCCCAGAAGGTGTTCCTCTGATGGAGAATGGCCCAGAGTTTAAGATTGAGGTCTCTATTCTCAAAGACATAGCAACTGTCATGATTGATACGACAGGGTCTAGCCTCTTTAAACGTGGTTATCGTACCGAAAAAGGGGGAGCCCCTATCAAGGAAAACATGGCGGCAGCCATTTTACAACTTTCTAACTGGTATCCAGACAAGCCTTTGATTGATCCGACCTGTGGTTCGGGGACTTTCTGTATCGAGGCTGTCATGATTGCCAGAAAGATGGCACCAGGACTTCGTCGTTCTTTTGCATTTGAGGAGTGGAACTGGGTCAGCGATCGCTTGATTCAGGAAGTGCGTACAGAGGCGGCTAAAAAAGTGGACCGTGAGCTGGAATTGGATATCATGGGCTGTGATATTGATGCTCGCATGGTGGAAATTGCTAAGGCCAATGCTCAGGCAGCTGGTGTTGCAGGGGATATTACCTTTAAGCAGATGCGCGTGCAGGATTTACGTTCTGATAAAATCAATGGTGTGATTATCTCCAATCCGCCTTACGGGGAGCGTTTATCAGATGATGCAGGGGTGACCAAGCTCTATGCTGAAATGGGTCAAGTATTTGCACCACTGAAAACTTGGAGCAAATTTATCCTGACTAGTGATGAAGCCTTTGAAAGCAAGTATGGTAGTCAAGCAGATAAGAAGCGTAAGTTATACAACGGAACCTTGAAAGTGGATCTGTATCAATATTTTGGTCAGCGTGTCAAACGGCAAGAGGTAAAATAGAAAGGGATACTCATGAGTAAAAAAAGACGAAATCGTCATAAAAAAGAAGGTCAAGAACCGCAATTTGATTTTGATGAGGCAAAAGAGCTAACAGTTGGTCAAGCTATTCGTAAAAATGAAGAAGTGGAAGCAGGAGTCTTGCCTGAGGATTCCATTTTGGACAAGTATGTTAAACAACACAAAGATGAAATCGAAGCAGATAAGTTTGCGACTCGCCAATACAAAAAAGAGGAGTTAGTTGAAACTCATAGTCTGGATGATTTAATTCAAGAGATGCGTGAGGCTGTAGAGGAGTCAGAAGCTTCTTCGGAGGAAGTTCCATCTTCTGAAGACATCTTACCACCCTTGCCTCTGGACGATGAGGAGCAAGGCTTGGATCCTCTATTGCTAGAGGATGAAACTCCAACAGAAATGACTGAAGAAGTGGAAGAGGAGCAAAACCTTTCTCGTCTGGATCAAGAGGACTCAGAAAAGAAAAGTAAAAAAGGCTTTGTTTTGACCGCTTTGGCGCTTGTATCAGTGATTATCTGTGTCAGTGCTTATTATGTCTATCGTCAAGTGAATCGCTCGACCAAGGAAATTGAAACTTCTCAATCAACTACAGCCAATCAATCAGATGTGGATGATTTTAATACACTTTATGACGCCTTCTACACAGATAGTAATAAAACGGCTTTGAAAAATAGTCAGTTTGATAAACTAAGTCAACTCAAGACCTTACTTGATAAGCTGGAAGGTAGTCGTGAGCATACGCTTGCCAAATCTAAATATGATAGTCTAGCAACGCAAATCAAGGCCATTCAAGATGTCAATGCACAATTTGAAAAACCAGCTATTGTGGATGGTGTGTTGGATACCAATGCCAAAGCCAAATCGGATGCTAAATTTACAGATATTAAAACTGGAAATACGGAGCTTGATAAAGTGCTAGATAAGGCTATCAGCCTTGGTAAGAGCCAGCAAACAAGTACTTCTAGCTCAAGTTCAAGTCAAACTAGCAGTTCTAGTCAAGCAAGTTCAAATACGACTAGTGAGACAAAACCAAGTAGTTCAAATGAGACTAGAAGTAGTCGCAGTGAAGTCAATATGGGTCTCTCGAGTGCAGGGGTTGCTGTTCAAAGAAGTGCCAGTCGTGTTGCCTATAATCAGTCTGCTATTGATGATAGTAACAACTCTGCCTGGGATTTTGCTGATGGTGTCTTGGAACAAATTCTAGCGACTTCACGTTCACGTGGCTATATCACTGGAGACCAATACATCCTTGAACGTGTCAATATCGTTAATGGCAATGGTTATTACAACCTCTACAAGCCAGACGGAACCTATCTCTTTACCCTTAACTGTAAGACAGGTTACTTTGTTGGAAATGGTTCTGGACATGCGGATGACTTGGACTACTAAGCAGTCGTTACAAAATTCTTTCTTTTCAAAAGTAAAAATGATAAAATAAAACAAATTAAACAAGAGGAGTGTCAAATGACAAAAGCTAACTTTGGTGTTGTTGGTATGGCCGTAATGGGTCGTAACCTTGCCCTTAATATTGAATCTCGTGGTTACACAGTTGCTATCTACAACCGTAGTAAAGAAAAAACGGAAGATGTAATTGCTTGCCATCCTGAAAAGAACTTTGTACCAAGCTATGACGTTGAAAGCTTTGTAAACTCAATCGAAAAACCTCGTCGTATCATGCTCATGGTTCAAGCTGGACCTGGTACAGATGCTACAATTCAAGCCCTTCTTCCGCACCTTGACAAGGGTGATATCTTGATTGACGGTGGAAATACTTTCTACAAAGATACCATCCGTCGTAATGAAGAATTGGCAAACTCAGGTATCAACTTTATCGGTACTGGAGTTTCTGGTGGTGAAAAAGGTGCCCTTGAAGGTCCTTCTATCATGCCTGGTGGACAAAAAGAGGCCTACGAATTGGTTGCTGATGTTCTTGAAGAAATCTCAGCTAAAGCACCAGAAGATGGCAAACCATGTGTGACTTATATCGGTCCTGATGGAGCTGGTCACTATGTGAAAATGGTTCACAACGGTATCGAGTACGGTGACATGCAATTGATCGCAGAAAGCTATGACTTGATGCAACACTTGCTAGGCCTTTCTGCAGAAGACATGGCTGAAATCTTTACTGAGTGGAACAAGGGTGAATTGGACAGCTACTTGATCGAAATCACAGCTGATATCTTGAGCCGTAAAGACGATGAAGGTCAAGATGGACCAATCGTAGACTACATCCTTGATGCTGCAGGTAACAAGGGAACTGGTAAATGGACTAGCCAATCATCACTTGACCTTGGTGTGCCATTGTCACTGATTACTGAGTCAGTGTTTGCACGCTACATTTCAACTTACAAAGAAGAACGTGTACATGCTAGCAAGGTGCTTCCAAAACCAGCTGCCTTCAAATTTGAAGGAGACAAGGCTGAGTTGATTGAAAAGATTCGTCAAGCTCTTTACTTCTCAAAAATCATTTCATATGCACAAGGTTTTGCGCAATTGCGTGTAGCTTCTAAAGAAAACAACTGGAACTTGCCATTTGCAGACATCGCATCTATCTGGCGTGATGGCTGTATCATCCGTTCTCGTTTCTTGCAAAAGATTACAGATGCTTACAATCGTGATGCAGACCTTGCCAACCTTCTTTTGGATGAGTACTTCTTGGATGTTACTGCTAAGTACCAACAAGCAGTGCGTGATATCGTAGCTCTTGCTGTTCAAGCTGGTGTGCCAGTGCCAACTTTCTCAGCAGCTATTACTTACTTTGATAGCTACCGTTCAGCTGACCTTCCAGCTAACTTGATCCAAGCGCAACGTGACTACTTTGGTGCCCACACTTACCAACGTAAAGACAAAGAAGGAACCTTCCACTACTCTTGGTATGACGAAAAATAAGTAGGTCTGCCATGGGGAAACGGATTTTATTACTTGAGAAAGAACGAAATCTAGCTCACTTTTTAAGTTTGGAACTCCAAAAAGAGCAATACCGAGTTGATCAGGTTGAGGAGGGGCAAAAAGCCCTCTCCGTGGCTCTTCAGACAGACTATGACTTGATTTTATTGAATGCTCATCTGGGGGATATGACAGCCCAGGATTTTGCAGACAAGCTGAGTCGGACTAAGCCAGCTTCAGTCATCATGGTCTTGGACCATCGTGAAGAATTGCAAGACCAGCTTGAGACAATCCAACGCTTTGCCGTTTCTTACATCTATAAACCAGTTATTATTGACAATTTGGTAGCTCGTATTTCAGCGATTTTCCGAGGTCGGGACTTTATCGATCAACACTGTAGTCAGATGAAGGTTCCAACGTCTTACCGCAATCTGCGTATGGATGTAGAACATCATACCGTTTATCGTGGCGAGGAGATGATTGCTCTGACGCGTCGTGAGTATGACCTCTTGGCTACTCTTATGGGAAGCAAGAAAGTCTTGACTCGTGAGCAGTTATTGGAAAGTGTTTGGAAGTACGAAAGTGCGACAGAGACCAATATCGTGGATGTCTATATCCGTTATCTACGTAGCAAGCTTGATGTAAAAGGTCAAAAAAGCTACATTAAAACCGTGCGTGGTGTTGGTTACACCATGCAAGAATAGAAAAGCAGTTGCAGTTGTGTAACTGCTTTTTTTGGAGGTTTTCTATATATTGACATGCAGTCGGGTCTTTGCTACAATCAGTTATGGAGGATAGGTCTAATGAAAATAATAAAAAAATTGATGTCAATCGCATTAGCAATCTTTTTCTTCAGTCTGCTAGCGACAAGTACAGTATTGGCGGATGATGCTGATTCAGAAGGTTGGCAATTTGTCCAAGAAAATGGTAGAACCTACTACAAGAAGGGGAACCTCAAAGAAACGGACTGGCGAGTGATTGATGGTAAGTACTATTATTTTGATCCTTTATCTGGAGAGATGGTTGTCGGCTGGCAATATATACCTGCTCCACACGAAGGGGTTACGATTGGTTCTTCTATAAGGCAAGATATTGCTTTTAGACCAGATTGGTTTTACTTTGGTCAAGATGGGGTACTACAAGAATTTGTTGGTAAGCAAGTTTTAGAAGCAAAAACAGCTACAAATGTCAACAAGCATCATGGGGAACAATATAATAGTCCAGCAGAGAAACGAGTCTATTATTTTGAAGATCAACGTAGTTATCACACCTTAAAAACTGGTTGGGTTTATGATGAGGGGCACTGGTATTATTTACTGAAGGATGGTGGCTTTGATTCTCGCATCAACAGATTGACTGTTGGGGAGCTAGCACGTGGTTGGGCTAAGGATTTTCCTCTTACATATGATGAAGATAAATTAAAAGCTGCTCCATGGTATTACCTAGACCCAGAAACTGGCATTATGCGAACAGGTTGGCAATATCTAGGTAATAAGTGGTACTACCTTCGTTCATCGGGGGCCATGGCAACTGGTTGGTATCAGGAAGGTTCAACTTGGTACTACTTAGACCAGTCAAATGGTGATATGAAAACGGGTTGGCAAAACCTTGGCAACAAGTGGTACTATCTCCGTTCATCAGGAGCTATGGCGACAGGCTGGTTCCAGATCGGTAGTAAATGGTATTACGCCTATAGCTCAGGTACTTTGGCAGTAAATACGACTGTAGATGGCTATTCTGTCAATTATAATGGCGAATGGGTTCAATAAATAATGATAGTATTTTGTAATTTGAGATAAATTTTAAGTAAGAGTGCAGCTTCACGAAGTGATACTGGATAAAAAGTTTTTAAAATCAGAAAACCGCATATTATCAGGCGTCAAAAAATTGGCAAAACCTTGATAATATGCGGTTTATTGTGGAAAGATTTACTTATTTTTAACAAAATTGAGTTTTGCCCAGTTTTACATGACATGTTTTAGAAAAAGGTATATAATGTTAGTGTAATATCAAGTGTTTTTTTGAAAGCATCACAACAATTACAATTTTAGGCTTAAAAATCGAACCTTCTTTAAATACTTAAATATTTAAGGGAGGGGGTATAAGTACCCATTTGTAAAAAAGAAATGAGGTTGAAAATGAACTTTAAGTCAAGAAAATGTGAAGAAAACGGGAAAAAAGTTTTACGCTATTCTATTAGAAAGCATCATTTGGGAGTAGCTAGTGTAGCAGTAGCTTCGGTATTATTTTTTGCAACTGGTGTGGCGACTGTGCAAGCGGATGGACCAGGAGCAGGTGAACCAGTATCAGGCACACCAGCCCCACCAAGTACACCAGGTTCAGCAAGTTCAGCAAGTACAACAAGCACACTAGGCACTTCTGGTGCTAATACTGGTGACACAGAAATAGAAAATACAAATACAGATACAAATACAGCTGCATCAACTGAGAGTAATGGAAATAATAGAGCTGCATTAACAGAAAATGGGCCTATTAAGCCAGAAGATAATGTTGAAGCAAGAAATAATAATGAGAAACCTAGAGGGCTTGAAAGAGCAACAGAACCAGCAAATTATGATGGTAAAGTAAGTCTTATCGGTCAATGGACAAGTGAATCACACGAAAAAAAAGATACTGAAAATACATATAAGAATGCTACAGATAAATTAGGGAGTCCCTTACCAAATACCGGTCTTTTCCGTGCTGCTGCAAAAACTTTTCTTGGTTGGTCTGACAAGCCGCCTGTAGATGGAAAAATTGCAGAAGGAGCAAGACTGTTCTCCCCAGAAGACACTTTAGCCACTGCCTTTCCAGATGGATTGAAAGCTGATTCCAAGCTGTATGGTGTTTATGCCAGTTTAAATGATCAAGATGAGCCTTTCCCTACAGATAAATTTTCTATGGGATTTGCGATTATAGGTGGAATGAATAAATTTAAAATTAACGATAATAAGGTTAATATTGATACAAATGTAAAATCGGATGATGTATTACCCAATACTAAGTTAAACAAAGACACAGAAGATAAAGAAAAAAATACACGTCGTATCATCGATGAGTATAAACCGGACAATAATGATACTACAAAAGTGAATGAAGTGGTTTTAAAAGCTGAGTTTGAAATGGATAAAACTACAGCGATGACTGTGTATAGAAATCCTCATATAGGATATGTTGGTCCTGTTTTATCTAATTCATATAAAGGGAATCAATTTGAATTGGGCGAAAGGAGAAAAACTTACACCTATGTAGACTTAAATGTGAATTTAGACAAAGATTTAGTTGTTCCGGAAAAATTATATGCAGAGTTTAATGGTTATTCATGGAGACCTTTATATGCTCTTGGAATTAAGGAAGATGGAACGAAGGAAATCTTAAATGTGTATTCAAAAGATGGAACAGCGTTAGGAAATGCAAAAGATAGCTTTAATTCAATCGTTAGTAATACGGACCCTAGAGTCACATTTGGTGTTGAAACTAAAGGTAACCATAATATAACATTTAGAATGATTCTTAGATCTTTAAACGGAAATGATAGTAATAGACCGGAAGGTGAACGTAATGAGCGTATAGCTGAGAGTGTAGTAAAACCGGATGAAGGGAAGTCTGTTGCTGAAACAATTATGCGCAATATGACACTTCGCTCTCTTACATCAACAGAACTTAAAGCTTTATTCCCTAATAAGAGTGATGAAGAAATCAATCAGATGGTTGTTCGTATTAATCAAGAAAAAGCCAAAGAGTTAGCAGATACAAATGGTACAACAGTTTTAAAAGTAACAGGTTCTGTTGAGGGTAATGTTCACCCAAATGCAGGTAAAATCGGTTGGTTTAATTCAGCTACAAATTTACCTATTGACAAAGTAGAAGCTAACGTTTTAGAACTAGGTTATGTTACATTTTATAATGTATCCTACCGATTCCAAAGTGGAACAGAGGGAAAAGTATTACCAGCAGTAATCGAAAACTATAAGCCAAAAGATACAGCTACTTACGAAAATGAAGCGAATGTAACACCAACACAACCGACAACTACAGAGTATATAGATGCAGAAAACGATGGGAAATGGGTCTTCAAAGATTATGATGAAGCTAAAAAACAAGTAAACAAAGCAGATGTGGAGTTCATTGGAACATGGGTATTCGAAGCTAATAAGTATGGTGTAACCTACAAATTCCAAAGTGGGACACCAGGTAAGACATTGCCAGCAGCAATAGAAGGCTATAAACCAACAGACCAAAACCGTTATGTAGATAAATCAAATGTAACAACAATTCAACCAACAAAAACAGAGTATGTTGATACAGAAAATGATGGAAAATGGGTATTCAAAAGCTACGATGCTGAAAATAAAGCAGTAAATAAGGCAGATGTAGAGTTTATAGGAAAATGGGTATTCGAAGCTAATAAATACAGTGTAACCTACAAATTTGAAAGTGGGACACCAGGTAAGACATTGCCAGAAGCAATAGAAGGCTATAAACCAACAGACCAAAACCGTTATGTAGATAAATCAAATGTAACAACAATTCAGCCAACAACTAAAGAGTACGTTGATACAGAAAATGATGGTAAATGGGTATTTAAAAAATACGATGCTGAAAATAAACAGGTAAATAAAGCAGATGTAGAGTTTATAGGAACATGGGTATTCGAGGCTAATAAATACGGTGTAACCTACAAATTCCAAAGTGGAACACCAGGTAAGACATTGCCAGAAGCAATAGAAGGCTATAAACCAACAGACCAAAACCGTTATGTAGATAAATCAAATGTAACAACAATTCAACCAACAAAAACAGAGTATGTTGATACAGAAAATGATGGGAAATGGGTATTCAAGAGCTACGATGCTGAAAATAAACAGGTAAATAAAGCAGATGTAGAGTTTGTAGGAACATGGGTATTCGAAGCTAATAAATACGGTGTAACCTACAAATTTGAAAGTGGAACCCCGGGTAAGACATTGCCAGCAGCAATCGAAGGCTATAAACCAACAGACCAAAATCGTTATGCAGATAAAGCAAATGTAACACCAACACAACCGACAACTAAAGAGTACGTAGATGCAGAAAACGATGGTAAATGGGTATTCAAGAGTTACGATGCTGAAAATAAAGTAGTAAATAAAGCAGATGTAGAGTTTGTAGGAACATGGGTATTCGTGGCTAACGCACCGACTCCTAAGCCAGAACCGAAACCAGAGCCTAAGCCAGAACCAAAATCGGAGCCAAAACCAGAGCCTAAGCCGGAGTCTAAGCCAGAACCGAAGCCGGAGCCAAAACCTGAACCAAAACCAGAGCCTAAGCCAGAACCAAAACCGGAGCCTAAGCCAGAGCCTAAACCGGAACCAAAACCAAGCCCAACTCCTTCAGAGAATTGGGATCAAGGAAGTACTGAAGTGCACAAGCGGGATGAACTACCTCAGACAGGTAGTCAACAAGATGAATGGTTGGTAGCTCTAGGTGGCTTATCTCTCCTAGGTGCTTTGACGGTATTTTCTAAAAAACGAGAAGAATAGGATATGATAAAAATCGTTTAAATAATAAAATGATGTAAATATATCCTTATAATGGGAAAAGCGATTGTGAATGGAAACAATCGCTTTTTTTGTGAAAATATAATAAAATAGATAGGAGAGAAGCAATACTTGTATGAAAAAATGAGACGGCTTTTTCGTCTAGTAAAAGGAAAATATGACAAAAAAAGTTGGTGTCGGTCAGGCACATAGTAAGATTATTTTAATAGGGGAGCATGCGGTCGTTTATGGCTATCCTGCCATTTCCCTGCCTCTTTTAGAGGTGGAGGTGACTTGTAAGGTGGTTCCTGCAGCGAGTCCTTGGCGCCTCTATGAGGAGGATACCTTGTCTATGGCGGTTTATGCCTCGCTCGAGTATTTGGATATCAAAGAAGCCTGCATTCGCTGTGAGATTGACTCGGCTATCCCTGAAAAACGGGGAATGGGTTCGTCAGCAGCTATCAGCATAGCGGCCATTCGTGCGGTATTTGACTACTATAAGGCAGAACTACCTCATGATGTACTAGAAATCTTGGTCAATCGGGCTGAGATGATTGCCCATATGAATCCGAGTGGTTTGGATGCCAAGACCTGTCTCAGTGACCAACCTATTCGCTTTATTAAAAACGTTGGATTTACAGAGCTTGAGATGGATCTATCCGCCTATTTGGTCATTGCAGATACGGGCGTTTATGGTCACACTCGTGAAGCCATCCAAGTGGTTCAAAGTAAGGGCAAGGATGCCCTACCGTTTTTGCATGCCTTGGGAGAATTAACCCAGCAAGCAGAAAAAGCGATTTCACAAAAAGATGCTGAAGGACTAGGGCAAATCCTCAGTCAAGCACATTTACATTTAAAAGAAATTGGTGTCAGTAGCTCTGAGGCAGATTACCTCGTTGAAACGGCTCTTAGGCATGGTGCTCTGGGGGCCAAGATGAGTGGTGGTGGTCTTGGAGGCTGTATCATAGCCTTGGCAGACAATTTGACACAAGCTCAAGAACTAGCAGAAAGATTAGAAGAGAAAGGAGCTGTTCAGACATGGATAGAGAGCCTGTAACAGTACGTTCCTACGCAAATATTGCTATTATCAAATATTGGGGAAAGAAAAAAGAAAAAGAGATGGTGCCTGCTACTAGCAGTATTTCTCTGACTTTGGAAAATATGTACACGGAGACGACTTTGTCATCTCTACCGATGGATGCGATAGCTGATGCCTTTTATATCAATGGTCAGCTACAAAATGAGTCGGAGCATGCCAAGATGAGTAAGATTATTGACCGCTACCGTCCAGTTGGAGAAGGATTTGTCCGTATCGATACTCAAAACAATATGCCTACGGCAGCGGGTCTGTCCTCAAGTTCTAGTGGTTTGTCTGCTTTGGTCAAGGCTTGCAATGCTTATTTCAAGCTTGGTTTGAATCGGAGCCAGTTGGCACAGGAAGCTAAGTTTGCTTCTGGATCTTCCTCTCGTAGTTTTTACGGACCTCTAGGTGCTTGGGATAAGGATAGTGGGGAAATTTATCCTGTAGAGACAGACCTGAAACTAGCTATGATTATGTTGGTGCTAGAAGACAAGAAAAAACCAATCTCTAGTCGTGATGGGATGAAACTTTGTGTGGAAACCTCGACGACCTTTGATGACTGGGTGCGTCAGTCTGAGAAGGATTATCAGGATATGCTGGTTTACCTTAAGGAAAATGACTTTGCCAAGGTTGGGGAGTTAACGGAGAAAAATGCCCTTGCTATGCACGCTACGACCAAAACTGCGTCACCAGCCTTTTCTTATCTGACGGATGCCTCTTATGAAGCCATGGACTTTGTTCGTCAGCTTCGCGAGCAAGGAGAATCCTGCTACTTTACCATGGATGCTGGTCCCAATGTTAAGGTCCTCTGTCAGGAGAAAGACTTGGAGCATTTGTCAGAAATCTTTGGTCAACGTTATCGCTTGATTGTGTCAAAAACAAAGGATTTGAGCCAAGATGATTGCTGTTAAAACTTGCGGAAAGCTCTATTGGGCTGGCGAATATGCTATTTTAGAACCAGGGCAGTTAGCCTTGATAAAGGCTATCCCCATCTATATGAGGGCCGAGATTGCTTTTTCTAAAAACTACCGTATCTACTCAGATCTGTTTGATTTCACAGTAGATTTGACACCAAATCCTGACTATAGCTTGATTCAAGAAACGATTGCTTTAGTGGAAGATTTCCTGACTTATCGAGGTCAAACCTTGCGACCTTTTTCTTTGGAAATTCGAGGAAAAATGGAACGGGAAGGGAAAAAGTTTGGTCTAGGTTCTAGCGGTAGCGTCGTTGTCTTGGTCATCAAGGCTCTGCTAGCTCTGTATAAGCTTTCGGTTGATCAGGAACTCTTGTTCAAGCTGGCCAGTGCTATCTTGCTCAAGCGAGGAGACAATGGTTCTATGGGAGACCTTGCCTGTATTGTGGCTGAGGATTTGGTTCTTTACCAGTCATTTGATCGCCAGAAGGTGGCTGCTTGGCTAAAAGAAGAAAACTTGGCGACAGTTTTAGAGCGTGATTGGGGCTTTTCAATTTCACAAGTGAAACCAACTTTAGAATGTGATTTCCTAGTGGGATGGACCAAGGAAGTGGCTGTATCGAGTCACATGGTCCAGCAAATCAAGCAAAATATCAATCAGAATTTTTTAAGCTCCTCAAAAGAAACGGTGGCTACTTTGGTAGAAGCCTTGGAGCAGAGGAAAGCAGAAAAAATTATCGAGCAAGTAGAAGTAGCCAGTAAGCTCTTAGAAAGCTTGAGCGCAGATATTTACACGCCTTCGCTTAGACAGTTGAAAGAAGCCAGTCAAGATTTGCAGGTTGTTGCTAAGAGTAGTGGTGCTGGTGGTGGTGATTGTGGTATTGCCTTGAGTTTTGATGAGCAATCAACTGAAACCCTAAAAAACCGTTGGGCCGATCTGGGGATTGAGCTCTTATACCAAGAAAGGATAGGACATGACGACAAATCGTAAGGACGAGCACATCCGCTATGCCCTTGAGCAGAAAAGTTCCTATAATAGCTTTGATGAGGTGGAGTTGATTCATTCTTCCCTGCCTCTTTACGATCTGGATGAAATCGATCTGTCGACAGAGTTTGCTGGTCGAAAGTGGGACTTTCCTTTCTATATCAATGCTATGACGGGTGGAAGCGATAAGGGAAGAAAAATCAATCAAAAGCTGGCTCAAGTGGCAGAAGCCTGTGGTATTTTATTTGTAACGGGTTCTTATAGCGCAGCCCTTAAAAATCCAACAGATGCCTCTTTTTCTGTCAAGTCTAGTCATCCAAATCTCCTTCTTGGAACTAATATTGGATTGGACAAGCCTGTTGATTTAGGCCTTCAGACTGTAGAAGAAATGCATCCTCTTCTCCTACAAGTGCATGTCAATGTCATGCAGGAATTACTCATGCCCGAGGGAGAAAGGAAGTTCAGAAGCTGGCAATCGCATCTGGCAGACTATAGCCAGCAAATCCCTGTTCCGATTGTCCTCAAGGAAGTGGGTTTTGGAATGGATGCCAAAACCATCGAGAGAGCCTATGAATTGGGCGTTCGAACCTTTGACCTGTCAGGTCGTGGTGGCACCAGTTTTGCCTATATTGAAAACCGCCGCAGTGGCCAACGTAACTACCTCAATCAATGGGGCCAGTCTACTATGCAAGCCCTTCTCAATGCCCAAGACTGGAAAGACAAGGTTGAACTCTTGGTCAGTGGAGGCGTTCGGAATCCGCTGGATATGATTAAGTGCCTGGTCTTTGGGGCTAAGGCTGTGGGATTGTCACGAACCGTTCTGGAATTGGTTGAAACCTATACAGTTGAAGAAGTAATCGACATTGTTCAAGGATGGAAAGCAGATCTACGCTTGATTATGTGTGCCCTTAATTGTGCCACCATAGCAGATCTACAAAAAGTAGACTATCTTCTTTATGGAAAATTAAAAGAAGCAAAGGATCAGATGAAAAAGGCGTAACCACCGCCTTTTTTCCATCTTCAGACCGAGGTGACTTTTTTGAATTGTGATAAAATAGAAGGGAGAGGATGAACCAATGAGAAAATTTAAAATCTTTTTATTTATTGAAACCTGTCTGTTGACAGGAGCTCTGATTTTGATGGTATCAGAGCATTTTTCGCGTTTTCTGCTGATTCTATTCCTCTTTTTGCTTTTGATTCGCTATTACACTGGTAAAGAGGGCAATAATCTTTTTTTAGTGGTGGCAAGCATTCTCTTCTTTTTCATCGTCATGCTCAATCCCTTTGTGATTCTAGCTATTTTTGTTGCGGTTATATACAGTCTCTTTCTTCTTTATCCGATGATGAACCAGGAAAAAGAGCAGACCAATTTGGTTTTTGAAGAGGTTGTGACGGTTAAGAAGGAGAAAAATCGTTGGTTTGGAAATCTCCATCATTTTTCAAGCTACCAGACTTGCCAGTTTGATGATATCAATCTCTTTCGTTTCATGGGCAAGGACACCATTCATCTGGAGAGGGTGATTCTAACCAATCATGACAACGTCATTATTCTCAGAAAGATGGTAGGAACGATCAAAATCATTGTACCTGTGGATGTGGAAGTCAGTCTCAGCGTTAATTGTCTATATGGGGATTTGACTTTTTTCAATCAGCCCAAGCGAGCCCTCCGCAATGAACACTATCATCAAGAAACAAAAGACTATCTCAAGAGTAATAAGAGGGTCAAGATTTTCTTGACCACTATGATTGGAGATATTGAGGTGGTTAGAGGATGAAAAAACAAGCCTATGTAATCATTGCTCTCACCTCCATCTTGTTTGTCTTATTTTTCTCCCACAGCTTGCTGGACATCCTTGACTTTGACTGGTCTATCTTTCTGCACGATGTCGAAAAAACAGAAAAATTTGTCTTTTTGTTGTTAGTATTCAGCATGTCCATGACCTGTCTCTTAGCCCTGTTTTGGAGAGGTGTTCAAGAGCTTTCTCTAAGAAAGATGCAGGCTAATCTCAAGTGTTTATTGGCAGGGCAAGAAGTGGTTCAAGTTGCAGATCCAGATTTGGATGCCAGTTTCAAGTCCTTGTCAGGTAAACTTAACCTTTTAACAGAAGCTCTTCAAAAGGCTGAAAATCAGAGTCTTGCTCAGGAAGAGGAAATCATCGAGAAAGAACGAAAGCGGATTGCTCGGGATTTGCATGATACAGTCAGCCAGGAGTTGTTTGCGGCCCACATGATTTTGTCAGGTATCAGTCAGCAGTCTTTGAAATTGGATAGAGAAAAGATGAAGATCCAGTTGCAGAGTGTCACAGCTATTTTAGAAACTGCCCAGAAGGACTTGAGAGTCTTGCTCTTACATTTGCGACCAGTTGAGCTGGAGCAAAAGAGTCTGGTTGAGGGAATCCAAATCCTCTTAAAAGAGCTTGAGGACAAGAGTGATCTCAAGGTTAGTTTTAAGCAAAATGTGACGAAATTGCCTAAGAAAATCGAGGAGCATATCTTCCGTATCCTGCAAGAATTGATCAGCAATACTCTCCGCCATGCCCAGGCATCTTGTCTGGATGTCTATCTCTATCAGACAGATTTTGAATTGCAGCTGAAAGTGGTGGATAATGGGATTGGTTTCCAGTTGGGTAGTTTAGATGATTTGAGTTATGGACTTCGCAATATTAAGGAGCGGGTTGAAGATATGGCAGGGACGGTTCAGTTATTAACAGCTCCCAAGCAAGGGCTGGCAGTTGATATCCGTATTCCCCTGCTCGATAAGGAATGATAAAGGAGTAAAGATGAAAATTTTACTGGTAGATGACCATGAAATGGTCCGATTGGGCTTGAAAAGCTACTTTGACCTCCAAGACGATGTAGAAGTTGTGGGCGAGGCGTCCAACGGATCTCAGGGGATTGACTTGTCCTTGGAATTGCGTCCAGATGTCATTGTCATGGATATTGTCATGCCTGAGATGAATGGGATTGATGCGACCTTGGCTATCCTCAAAGAATGGCCTGAAGCCAAGATTTTAATTGTGACTTCTTACTTGGACAATGAAAAAATCATGCCGGTCTTGAATGCTGGTGCTAGAGGCTATATGCTTAAGACTTCTAGTGCAGACGAACTACTCCATGCCGTCCGTAAGGTGGCTGCTGGCGAGTTGGCCATTGAGCAAGAGGTCAGCAAGAAGGTCGAATACCACCGCAATCACATAGAACTACATGAGGACCTGACTGCGCGTGAGCGAGATGTTCTCCAACTCATCGCCAAGGGCTACGAAAATCAGCGCATCGCTGATGAACTTTTTATCTCTCTCAAGACGGTCAAGACCCATGTGTCCAATATCCTAGCCAAACTTGAAGTCAGCGATCGTACCCAGGCAGCGGTCTATGCCTTTCAGCATCATTTGGTAGGGCATGAAGAGTTTTAGTAGTTATATAAAATAATGTTGGAGAAATGACTTGATTTAGTACCAAAGAAACGAGTAAGCACCTCTAGCGTGATAAAATAATTTTTTCACAATATTTTTATGTTATTTGTTGACATTCATTTTATAGAGGAGTAGAATAGAGTTAGAAATATTTAGATTAACATATATATTATAAAGTATAAAAAATCCAAAAGGAGGTTAAAATCATGTCTCCGTAAATTATCAAAATAAGGTCACTAGAGCGTTAAGGAATTTTGAAGAAAGGATTTTTGTCATGAAAAAATATATTACTTATGCAGCTTTATTACTTACTTCAGGAGCTTTGTTATCAACTACTTATGTAGTTAGTGCAGAAACTACAACGTCTACCACTAAAGTGACTACATCACAAACAACTTCACAGTATACAAGCGAGAAAGAAGCAATTGATCAACTTGTTAAAGAAGGTAAAATTAAGGTTGAAGATGCAGAACAAGTTAAGTTGGTAGGATTTTCTCCTAGAGAATTAACTCAAGAAGAAAGTAATCAAGAAAAAATAGCATTTAATCAAAACCGAGATGATAAAGGAACTTGGATGCTAACAGATGGTCGCTGGTGGTTCAAATATACTTCAGGTGGGTATGCTAAACATTGGGAATACTTAGATAAGAAATGGTATTATTTTGATGATCAAGGTTGGATGAAATCAAATGAGTGGATTAACCCAGATGGTAATTGGTACTATCTTTCAAATGATGGTTCCATACTAACTGATTACAATAGAGTTAATGGGAAACCTTATTTCTTCAGACCTAACGGTGTTTGCGTAGAAAATCAGGGGCAGGCAATCGCTGAGTGTGCAGAAACCTTTGTAGGTAAAATCCCATATGTTTGGGGTGGGGCAGACTTGGATAAGGGTGTAGATTGCTCAGGATTTACGATGGCTATTCATGCTAAGTTCGATATTTATATTGGTAGAACAACTGGAGAACAAGCTGAAGGAGGGAAATTTATATATAGTGGCTCACAACTTCCTGGAGATTTAATATTGTACAATACCGACCGAGGTTCAAATCAACATGTAGGTATCTACGTTGGAGGTGGAAAAGTTGTTCATGCCCCAATTGAAGGTCAGAAAGTTTCTTATATGAATCAATACGGAATGGATCAAAATACAATCCGTAGATATTGGTAATATTGTCTAATCTTTCATAATGAACAGTATTAGAATATAGCTAAATAAAGAGGGTAAGTCCTCCTATAGCTATTCAATAAAGGAGGAAATGGCTATGAAAAAATCTAAATTACTCACACTTGGTTTGCTTGCAGGTGCTGGTCTGCTTTTGTCAATCAACCAAGCACAGGCTGCAGATACTTGGGTTAAAAATGGCGCTGATTGGAATCTTTCTCAAGATGGCAGCCTAGCTAAAAATAAGTGGGTGCAAAATGCTGGCTCTTGGTATCATTTCGACGGTTCTGGTAACATGCAGACAGGCTGGTACAAAGAAGGTAATACATGGTACTCACTAGCAGATAGCGGGGCTATGCGTACTGGATGGTACAAAGAAGGTAGCACATGGTACTCCCTAGCAGATAGTGGCGCCATGCGCACTGGATGGTACAAAGAAGGGTCTACTTGGTACTATCTTCGTTTTAGTGGTTCTATGCAGACAGGTTGGGAGTGCATAGATAATAATTGGTATTATTTCGAACAATCAGGTGCAATGGCCTCTGATAGAGTTGTAAATTCTAGTGATGGCACAGGCTATATTCTCAGCAAGGATGGCCATATGTTCACTTTACAAAATAGCCCTTATAAAGATGATGATATTGTCCGTTTAGGTGATGGATATGAGTATCTGATTACATCAAAATTTGACGGAAATAACTTTACTGATGTTATCGTGGCTAAAAACACTTGGTATATCAAGCCTGAAATCAAGAAGTTTTCCGACAAATATGGGGATGAAGTTTCAAATACAATCTTAGCTTTAGTAGATAATAAAGAAGAAGGACAAGAAATTGATCCTAAAGCTGTTATTCGTAATTTCCAAAATCTACCAGGTCGATATTACTTTGGAGCAGATGGTCGTAGAGTATTACCACTTCCAGAGATGACAACTAGATCAGAAATCAAAAAAGTTGGCAATGATCTTTATCTAGAAGACCCAGGTGTACGACTTAGACTTCCATCTACTAACTTCACAATCAATAACAATAAACTATACCATTTAGATAATGGACAAGGTAAGCTTAAAACAGGTTACTTTGTATTGATTGATGACGGTATGTCTACAACCCACTATCATTTCCTTGTATATGCAGACCAATCTGGTGAGGTTCTTAAGATGAAACGCTTGCCATCAGGATTTTCAGATTATTTTGATAAAGAAATCGATGGTTTCTATGGTCAAAAAATTAAGATTACACAGCCAAATAAGTATGAATATTACAAGGTTCTTGTGGTTAAATAATACAAAACGAATCGCCTAATGAGGGATGTGTGGGCGATTCGTTTTTTACTGTAATCAGCCATCACTAAACATCTTTTATAAGATTATATTCGAAACCTAAAGAAAAACAAGAAGAAACCATACTTCCAGCATGATTGAAAAGCGCAGTCATTACTTGAAAAAATTCGCTCGTTTATGTTATAATAGACTGTATTTAAAAAATTTTAAGGAGAAATGACAGAATGTCTGTATCATTTGAAAACAAAGAAACAAACCGTGGTGTCTTGACTTTCACTATCTCTCAAGACCAAATCAAACCAGAATTGGATCGTGTCTTCAACTCAGTGAAGAAATCTCTTAATGTTCCAGGTTTCCGTAAAGGTCACCTTCCACGCCCTATCTTCGACAAAAAATTTGGTGAAGAGTCACTTTACCAAGACGTTATGAACGCTCTTTTGCCAAACGCTTATGAAGCAGCCGTAAAAGAAGCTGGTCTTGAAGTGGTTGCTCAACCAAAAATTGACGTAACTTCAATGGAAAAAGGTCAAGACTGGGTTATCACTGCTGAAGTTGTTACAAAACCTGAAGTAAAATTGGGTGACTACAAAAACCTTGAAGTATCAGTTGATGTAGAAAAAGAAGTAACTGACGCTGACGTTGAAGAGCGTATCGAACGTGAACGCAACAACTTGGCTGAATTGGTTATCAAGGAAGCTGCTGCTGAAAATGGCGACACTGTTGTTATCGACTTCGTTGGTTCTATCGACGGTGTTGAATTTGATGGCGGAAAAGGTGAAAACTTCTCACTTGGACTTGGTTCAGGTCAATTCATCCCTGGTTTCGAAGATCAATTGGTAGGTCACTCAGCTGGTGAAACTGTTGATGTAGTTGTAACATTCCCAGAAGACTACCAAGCAGAAGACCTTGCAGGTAAAGAAGCTAAATTCGTAACAACTATCCACGAAGTAAAAGCTAAAGAAGTTCCAGCTCTTGACGATGAGCTTGCAAAAGACATCGATGAAGAAGTTGAAACACTTGCTGAATTGAAAGAAAAATACCGCAAGGAATTGGCTGAAGCTAAAGCAGAAGCTTACAAAGATGCAGTAGAAGGTGCAGCAATTGATAAAGCTGTAGAAAACGCTGAAATCGTAGAACTTCCAGAAGAAATGATTCACGAAGAAGTTCACCGTTCAGTAAACGAATTCCTTGGAAACTTGCAACGTCAAGGTATCAACCCTGACATGTACTTCCAAATCACTGGAACTACTCAAGAAGACCTTCACAATCAATACCAAGTAGAAGCTGAGTCACGTACTAAGACTAACCTTGTTATCGAAGCAGTTGCGAAAGCTGAAGGATTTGACGCTTCAGAAGAAGAAATCCAAAAAGAAATCGAGCAATTGGCTGCAGACTACAACATGGAAGTTGCACAAGTACAAAGCTTGCTTTCAGCCGATATGTTGAAACATGATATCACAATCAAAAAAGCTGTTGAATTGATCACAAGCACAGCAACAGTTAAATAATCTTAATAAACAAAAATCCCACCTGATTAGGTGGGATTTCTTATGCACTATTTTCCAAAAATCTCTTTGAGCTCTGCGTCTGTAATCCCAATCATGGCTGGGATGCTATCCCAGTTTTCTTCGGTTAGGATGTAGGATTGTTCAGATGCACTTGATGTGGCAGTTTCAGAGATAGCTTGTTGCTTTTCTTCAACATTCTCCAGTAGATCACTGAAGCGTTCAATCAGATAGGTTTTTCGGGCAGTTCCGATGTGCTGGGTAGCATAGTCAAAGGCCTGTAATTCACCTAGTAAGATAAGCTTGCTTTTGGCACGTGTAATGGCTGTATAGATGAGATTGCGCTCCAGCATACGCCTACTAGCACTAGTAATCGGTAGGATGACAACAGGGAACTCACTTCCCTGTGATTTATGGATACTCATAGCATAGGCCAGGCGAATCTTGTACCATTCATTACGTGGGTAAGAGACCTCGTTGCCATCAAAATCAATGACAATCTCGTCTTGTTTCGACTCGGTGTATTTCCCCGGAATCAGGTCTGTGATAGCTCCCAAATCTCCATTAAAGACATTGATTTCAGCATCATTGACCAAGTGAATGACCTTGTCGCCCTTACGATAGTGACACTGGGGAGCTTCAAAACTGAGTTGGTCTTTTTGTGGTGGATTGAGCAGGTCTTGCATGAGCTGGTTGATGGCATCAATCCCTGCTGTCCCTCGGTACATGGGAGCCAGAACTTGGATATCACGGGCAGGAATGCCACTTCTGAGGGCAGCGCCTAAGATTTTCTCAATCGTAGCAGGAATATGGCCACTAGCAATTTCAAAGTAGGAACGGTCAGCTTTTTTCTGGGTGAAATCGGCTGGCAAGATGCCTTGTCGAATTTGACTAGCTAGGGTGACGATGGTTGATTCTTCGCTTTGCCGGTAAATTTTTTCCAAACGAGTCTGAGGAATCAAAGGAATATGAAGGAGGTCAGCTAGAACTTGTCCAGGGCTGACAGAAGGCAACTGGTCGCTGTCACCCACGATGAGGATTTTACTGTTAGAAGAGATGTTTGAGAAGAGTTGATTGGCCAGCCAAGTATCCACCATGGAAAATTCATCCACGATGATAAAGTCGGCATCCAGATAATCTTCCAGATGACTGGTATCATCGTCACCTGTCATTCCTAAATGGCGGTGTATGGTCGCGCTAGGCAAGCCTGTCAATTCATTCATGCGGCGAGCGCCTCGTCCAGTTGGAGCAGCAAGAAGAATCGGCAGGTTGCTTTTCTTCCTGAGGTCAAGTCCTTCTAAAAGGGCATAAACAGCGATAATCCCATTGATAACAGTTGTCTTACCAGTACCAGGTCCACCAGTCAGGATAAAGACCTTATTCTGGATAGCATCACAAATAGCCTGTTTTTGAATGCTATCATACTCAATTCCCAGCTCTTCCTCGACAGTAGTGATATGTTTTTGAATGGTTTCTAAATCCTGGCTCTTCTGTTTTCCTTTTTCAAGGATACGAACCAAGTGACTGCGGATGCCTTCCTCCGCGAAAAAGAGGCTGTTGTCAAAAATCTTGGTATCAATCTGCTGGACCTTGTCTTCTTCAATCAGGTAGGAGAGCTCTTGGGCCACTTGGCTGGGATCCAGTTCCACGGGGCGGGAAGACTCAAGGAGAGTAAGAGTTTGTTCCAGCAAATCCCGTGCTTCAACATAGGTGTCCCCTGTTTCCATACAGGCCTGAAAAAGACTATGAACCAGACCGGCACGGAAGCGCTCAGGGGCTTGACTTTCGATGCCTAGTTCTTCCGCTAATTGGTCAGCAATAGTAAAGCCCAAACCCTTGATATCTTCAACCAGTTGGTAGGGATAATTTTCAACCACATCAAGGGTTTCTTCCTTGTAAAAGTCTTGAATCTGAAAGGCTAGTTTGTTGGGAATGCCGTAGTTGGCTAGTTTAGCCAAAACCATCTCCGTTCCGTAGTTGAGACGAAGAGTGGAGACGAAAGCCTCGCGATTTTTGGCAGAGAGTCCTGAGATACTTTCTAGCTTTTCTGGGTGTTGCAAAATTTCGTCAATGGTATTGTCGCCATAGGTATCCACAATTTTCTGAGCTGTCTTGAGACCAATTCCCTTGAAATGGCTACTTGAAAAGTACTTGACCAAGCCCTTGCTAGTTGGTTTTGCGCGTTCATATCGGCTGATTTGCAGTTGTTCCCCATACTTGGAGTGCTGGACAATTTGCCCCCAAAAAGTATAGTCTTCTCCCTCAATCACGTCAGCCATGGTGCCGGTGACAATAATTTCAAAATCATCAAAATCTTCTGCGTCCGTATCTTCGATTTCTAGGAGGAGGATGCGATAAAAATTGCTGGGATTCTCAAAAATAATCCGTTCAATGGTTCCTGAAAAATAAACTTCCATAAAATTCCTTTGCATGAATAGGTGAGAGTTAATACTCTTCGAAAATCTCTTCAAATCACGTCAGCTTCGCCTTGCCGTATATATGTTACTGACTTCGTCAGTTCTATCTACAACCTCAAAGCAGTGCTTTGAGCAACCTGCGGCTAGCTTCCTAGTTTGCTCTTTGATTTTCATTGAGTATAACTTTGTTTCTATCTTAATCAAACTGGATAGTGAATAATCATATTCTCACGATAGAAGAAGAGGCTGAGATTGGTGATTCTCGGCCTCTTAGGTCTCTTAAAATGTTCCGATACGGGTGATTGGCCAGAAGCGGAATTTAGCTTCCCCTGTGATATCTTTTGCTTTAAAGGTACCTACGTGACGGCTATCGCTCGAAACCAAGCGGTCGTCTCCGAGGAGAAGGTATTCTCCTTCTGGGACAGTAAAGCTGAAGTTAGTATTATAGTTGACATCAACTGTGAAGGCTTGGGCTTTTTGAGCGATACTTCTAAAGAAAGTTCCTTTATTTCCTTCAAATCCCTTGCCTGAGTAAGTGCTTTGGAGTTTGTCATCCTTGAAACGTTTGATGTAGTCAGCTAGGTAAGGTTCGTCCGTTTCTTTATCATTGATGTAAAGTTTATCATTTTCGTAACGGATGGTATCGCCAGGCATTCCAATCACGCGCTTGACAATGTCCTTATTACCGTCTTCCTCATGGGCTACCACGATATCAAAACGGTCAATAGGGAGGTGTTTGACAACAAAGAGAATTTCGCCATCCGCTAGGGTAGGATCCATGGAGTGTCCTTCTACGCGGACATTACTCCAAAAAAAGATACGGCTTAAAGCTAATAATGACAGAATCAGGAGGAACAATCCCCACTCTTTTAAGAAATTTTTAAATGAATTCATAATTTACCTTTCTAAGCGTTTTTTCGCTTTTTCAGTATTTTTAAAGTGCAGTTTGGCGCAGAAGTTAAGTCCCTGCATACCATAGGCTTGTAAAATCTGGCTAGCCACCTTGTCAGAAGCCGTTCCAGCCCCACTTGGGAGTTGATAACTCAGTTCTCGTCCCAGATTTTCAAGATTTTCCAGAAAGAGATCACGCGCAATGATAGAAGAAACTGCGACAGCCAAGTATTTGCCCTCAGCCTTTTCTTCTAAGTTGATAGGATTGCTGAAACGATTGGCCTCTTGTGCCAAGTACTTGTCATAATTTTTAGCACTGGTAAAGGCATCAATCACAATTTTCTCAGGCTGAACGCCTTTTTGAAGGAGGAGATAGATAGCCTGATTATGGAGGGCAACCTTAACCGAAACAGCATTGTAGCGGTCTCCGATGACTTCGTTGTACTTGCTTGGTGAGAGAAGCAGTGCCTGATGCTGGATTTTTTCCTTGAGAATAGGAGCAATAAGCCGAATCTTTTGGTCGGTCAGAGTCTTGGAATCCCCCACACCGAGTTTTCGCAAGAAGTCATGCTGGTCAGGTGTGACAAAAGAAGCCACAACTGCAAGTCCACCAAAGTAGGAACCATTTCCCACCTCATCTGTCCCAATCAAAGGGAGATTTTGTCCGCTGGTTTCCTCTAAAACCTGATAGCCAAAGAAACGAGCATATTTCTCAGCCCCTTCACCCTGAAGTAAGATCTTTCCAGAAGTATAGATAGAAACCGTTGCTTGAGGTAGTCGCAAAAAGTAGCGAATATAGGGATTCTTGCTGGGAGCCAGACTGGTCTGATAGTGTTCAAGAAAAGCCTGAATCTCCTTTTCGCTTGGTGTGAGTGTTATACTTGCCATAGTTTCTATTGTACCATAAAAGCAGGCAAATTTGTAAAAACTGACAAAATTAGCGAATTTTGGTATAATATCGTGAGGTGAATTTTATGGCAAATCTAAATCGATTCAAATTTACATTCGGGAAAAAATCATTAACCTTGACAAGCGAACATGATAACCTTTTTATGGAGGAAATCGCCAAGGTTGCGACAGAAAAATACCAAGCAATTAAAGAACAAATGCCTAGCGCAGATGATGAAACAATCGCTCTTTTGTTGGCAGTCAACTGTTTATCAACTCAGCTCAGCCGTGAGATTGAATTTGATGATAAGGAGCAAGAATTAGAAGAACTCCGTCACAAGCTTGTGACTTGCAAGCAAGAACAGAGCAAGATTGAGGATTCCTTATGATTTCACTCCTTCTTCTATTGGTCTTGGCTTGGGGATTTTATATCGGCTATCGGAGAGGTCTGCTCTTACAGATTTATTACCTGATTTCAGCCCTGGCATCGGCTTTTGTGGCTGGCCAGTTTTACAAGGGGCTTGGAGAACAATTCCATTTATTACTCCCTTATGCAAATCCGCAGGAAGGTCAGGGAACTTTCTTTTTCCCATCGGATCAACTCTTTCAGTTGGATAAGGTCTTTTACGCAGGGATCGGCTACTTGTTGGTTTTCGGGGTTGTCTATAGCATAGGTCGTTTGCTTGGTCTCCTCTTACACTTGATTCCTAGTAAAAAACTGGGTGGTAAGTTGTTCCAAGTTTCAGCAGGTATCTTGTCCATGTTGGTGACCTTATTTGTCTTGCAAATGGCTTTGACCATCTTGGCGACCATCCCCATGGCAGCTATACAAAATCCTCTTGAAAAGAGTATCGTCGCAAAACACATCATCCAGAGCATACCGGTAACAACTAGTTGGCTCAAACAAATCTGGGTGACAAATTTAATCGGATAAAAAGGGCAGGAGTTTTCCTAGCCCTTTGTTTACAGATTTGACTCGAATCTATCAGAATATAAAAAGCTACCACACCTAGACATTCAAAGACAAGGAAATAAAGATGAATAAGAAAATATTAGAAACATTAGAGTTCAATAAGGTCAAGGCCTTGTTTGAACCCCATTTGTTGACCGAGCAGGGCTTGGAGCAATTGAGACAGCTGGCTCCGACTGCTAAAGCAGATAAAATCAAACAGGCTTTTGCTGAGATGAAGGAGATGCAGGCTCTTTTCGTAGAGCAACCGCATTTTACTATTCTCGCAACTAAGGAAATTGCAGGAGTCTGCAAGCGGTTGGAGATGGGAGCAGACCTCAATATCGAGGAGTTCCTCCTCTTGAAGCGCGTGCTTCTTTCTAGCAGAGAACTGCAAAGTTTTTATGCCAATCTGGAAAATGTCAGTTTGGAAGAGTTAGCCCTTTGGTTTGAGAAATTACACGATTTTCCGCAATTACAAGGAAATCTCCAAGCCTTTAATGATGCAGGTTTCATTGAAAATTTTGCCAGTGAAGAATTGGCGCGCATCCGTCGAAAAATCCATGATAGCGAGAGTCAGGTACGCGATGTTTTACAAGACTTGCTCAAGCAAAAAGCGCAGATGTTGACAGAAGGAATTGTTGCCAGCAGAAATGGCCGTCAGGTTCTACCTGTCAAAAACACCTACCGCAATAAGATTGCAGGTGTCGTTCATGATATTTCTGCCAGCGGAAATACCGTCTATATCGAACCTCGTGAGGTGGTCAAACTGAGCGAAGAAATTGCTAGTCTGCGAGCAGATGAGCGCTATGAAATGCTTCGCATTCTCCAAGAAATTTCGGAGCGTGTCCGCCCTCATGCGGCTGAGATTGCCAATGATGCTTGGATTATCGGTCATCTGGACTTGATTCGTGCCAAGGTCCGCTTTATCCAAGAAAGACAAGCGGTCGTTCCTCAGCTGTCAGAAAATCAAGAGATTCAACTGCTCCATGTCTGCCATCCTTTGGTTAAAAATGCTGTCGCAAATGATGTCCATTTTGGCCAAGATTTAACAGCCATTGTCATTACAGGACCCAATACAGGTGGTAAGACCATCATGCTTAAAACTCTGGGCTTGACACAGGTTATGGCTCAGTCAGGTTTGCCGATTTTAGCAGATAAGGGAAGTCGTGTTGGTATTTTTGAAGAAATCTTTGCCGATATTGGCGATGAGCAGTCTATTGAGCAGAGCTTGTCTACCTTCTCTAGCCACATGACCAATATTGTGGATATTCTTGGCAAGGTCAACCAACATTCACTATTGCTCTTGGATGAGTTGGGGGCTGGTACAGATCCCCAAGAGGGAGCTGCCCTTGCCATGGCCATTCTGGAAGACCTTCGCCTGCGTCAAGTCAAGACTATGGCGACTACCCACTATCCGGAACTCAAGGCCTATGGTATCGAGACAGCCTTTGTGCAAAATGCCAGCATGGAGTTTGATACTGCGACTCTTCGTCCGACCTATCGCTTTATGCAGGGTGTTCCTGGCCGAAGCAATGCTTTTGAAATTGCTAAACGTTTAGGACTATCTGAAGTTATCGTAGGGGATGCCAGTCAGCAGGTCGATCAGGACAATGATGTCAATCGTATCATTGAGCAACTGGAAGAGCAGACGCTGGAAAGCCGCAAACGCTTGGACAATATCCGTGAGGTGGAGCAAGAAAATCTCAAGATGAACCGCGCTCTCAAAAAACTCTATAACGAGCTCAATCGTGAAAAGGAAACCGAGCTTAATAAGGCGCGTGAACAGGCTGCTGAGATTGTGGACATGGCTCTGAGTGAAAGTGACCAGATTCTTAAAAATCTCCACAGTAAATCTCAACTCAAGCCCCACGAAATCATTGAAGCCAAGGCCAAGCTGAAAAAATTAGCTCCTGAAAAAGTAGACTTATCTAAAAATAAGGTTCTTCAAAAGGCCAAGAAAAAACGAGCTCCAAAGGTGGGAGATGATATCGTTGTTCTCAGTTATGGACAGCGTGGTACCTTGACCAGTCAACTTAAGGACGGTCGCTGGGAAGCCCAAGTTGGCTTGATTAAGATGACCTTGGAAGAGAAAGAGTTTGACCTTGTTCAAGCCCAGCAAGAAAAGCAAGTCAAGAAGAAACAGGTCAATGTCGTGAAACGAACTTCTGGTCGTGGCCCACAAGCCAGACTGGACCTTCGAGGCAAGCGCTATGAAGAAGCCATGAATGAGCTAGATGCCTTTATCGACCAAGCCCTGCTCAATAATATGGCTCAAGTTGATATAATCCATGGTATCGGAACAGGTGTCATTCGTGAAGGTGTTACTAAATACCTACAAAGAAACAAACATGTCAAGAGTTTCGGCTATGCCCCACAAAATGCTGGAGGCAGTGGTGCGACTATTGTGACATTTAAAGGATAGAAGTATTCCGAGCTTTATACAGTAAAAACTGTTGAATTAAGTTTTACTAATAAACACATTGACAAAAGCCAACATTTTTTGTAAAATAAGAATCAATTAAATACCAACACCGAATGAAGTTTAATAGAAGTGGGGAATCGTTTGATTTTCCATGACTGTAAATGGACGGAACTCTGGAGAGACCGTAAAGGCACCGAAGGGGCAAGGCAGGCAACTGCTCAAACTCTCAGGTAAAAGGACAGAGCTAGGATAGACCGCTTTTTAGCATTTATCTAAGCATTCCAGAGTACATGTATCTTGCATGTGCTCTTTCTTTTGGGGTTGAAACGATAGGAGAAGGAAATGTTAGAATTGCTTAAATCAATCGATGCTTTTGCTTGGGGACCGCCCCTCTTGATTTTATTGGTCGGAACAGGGCTTTACCTAACTATTCGGCTAGGACTCTTGCAGGTTTTGCGTCTGCCCAAGGCCTTCCAGCTTATTTTTATCAAGGACAAGGGACACGGTGATGTATCCAGTTTTGCAGCTCTGTGTACAGCCTTGGCATCAACTGTTGGAACAGGAAATATCATAGGAGTTGCGACGGCTATCAAGGTTGGTGGACCAGGAGCTCTATTTTGGATGTGGATGGCGGCTTTCTTTGGAATGGCTACCAAGTATGCGGAAGGACTCTTGGCCATCAAATACCGCACCAAGGACGACCATGGTGCAGTAGCGGGAGGTCCCATGCACTATATCCTTCTAGGGATGGGAGAAAAGTGGCGACCACTTGCTGTTTTGTTTGCAGTAGCAGGAGTATTGGTTGCTCTCTTGGGAATCGGAACCTTCACCCAAGTCAACTCGATTACAGAATCTATCCAAAATACAACGATGATTTCACCAGCCATCACAGCTCTCGTTTTGTCTGTTTTTGTAGCGATTGCAGTCTTTGGCGGACTCAAGTCCATTTCAAAGGTTTCAACTACTGTTGTTCCTTTTATGGCTATCATTTATATTTTGGGAACTCTTACAGTTATTTTCTTTAATATCGAAAAAATCCCTGCCACAATCGCTTTAATCTTGACATCGGCTTTTAGTCCAGTTGCTGCGGTAGGTGGATTTGCCGGTGCTAGCATTCGGATGGCTATTCAAAATGGTGTTGCGCGTGGTGTGTTCTCAAACGAATCTGGTCTGGGTTCTGCTCCCATTGCAGCTGCTGCAGCTAAGACAAATGAACCAGTAGAGCAAGGTTTGATTTCCATGACAGGAACCTTTATTGATACCCTCATTATCTGTACTCTGACTGGTTTGACTATCTTGGTAACTGGGGTTTGGAGTGGTGATTTAAATGGGGTTGCCTTGACTCAGTCAGCCTTCTCAACAGTCTTTTCACACTTTGGACCTGCCCTTTTGACCATCTTCCTTGTACTTTTTGCCTTCACGACGATTCTAGGTTGGAACTATTACGGAGAACGTTGTTTCGAGTTCCTCTTTGGGGTTCGCTTTATCTGGCTCTACCGTGTGGTTTTTGTGCTCATGGTCTTGCTAGGAGGATTTATCGAGTTGGATATGGTTTGGATTATCGCAGATATTGTCAATGCCTTGATGGCTCTGCCAAACTTGATTGCCCTCTTAGTCTTGTCGCCAGTCGTTATTGCTGAGACTAAAAAATATTTTGACAAATAATGAAATCACACATGGCGTGTGATTTTTTTGCCTATAAATGATTTTTATCAAGCTGATATATAATATATATTATGCAAATGATTGAAAGTGTGATAAACTAATACTCAATGAAAATCAAAGAGCAAACTAGGAAGCTAGCCGCAAGCTGTACTTGAGTACGGTAAGGCGACGCTGACGCGGTTTGAATTTGATTTTCGAAGAGTATAATATACAACGAAAATCTTATGAGAGAATAAAGCTTTATCTTAAATAAACTTAGGAATCAGGATTTTATAAGATTTTCCAATAATATTAGTGTCAATAACAAGAAAAGAGGTATCTTATGACAACATTTACAATTCATACAGTCGAATCAGCACCAGCGGAAGTGAAAGAAGTTCTTGAAACAGTAGAAAAAGACAACAATGGCTATATTCCCAACCTAATCGGTCTCTTGGCCAATGCCCCGACTGCTTTAGAAGCCTACCGAACTGTTGCATCTATCAACCGCCGCAACAGCCTGACACCCGTTGAGCGTGAAGTGGTGCAAATCACGGCAGCTGTGACCAATGGTTGTGCCTTCTGTGTCGCAGGTCACACAGCCTTTTCCATCAAACAAATCCAGATGAATGATGACTTGATTCAAGCTCTTCGCAATCGTACTCCAATTGAAACAGATCCTAAATTGGATACCCTAGCTAAGTTTACCTTGGCAGTTATCAATACCAAGGGTCGTGTAGGAGATGAAGCCTTGTCTGAGTTTTTAGAAGCTGGTTACACTCAACAAAATGCCTTGGATGTGGTTCTTGGTGTCAGCCTAGCAAGCCTTTGTAACTATGCCAACAATCTAGCCAATACCCCAATTAACCCAGAATTGCAACCTTATGCTTAATTTATATCTGAGTAAAAAATGAAGTCTAAAATAATCGGACTTCATTTTTTATCCCCTCATTTAAGCGCTTTTATGCTATACTGAAACTAACATGATTATTGGAGGTTAGGATGAAAAAACTCCCCTTAGTATTTTCTGGTTGTTTGCTAGGTTTAGCAGGAGCTGGGAATCTCGTTTTAGATACGTTGTCGGTTCTGTCCCATCTTTTTAGTCTGACAGGTTTGATTTTGTGGATTTACTTTCTGCTTCTGCATCTCTTTAATTGGAAGGAAACTAAGCAAGAATTGACCAAGCCCCCTCTTTTATCAGGAATGGCCACCTTTCCCATGGCTGGGATGATTTTATCGACCTATGTCTTTCGCGTCTTCCCTCATCTTCCTTTGGTAGCACAAGTGATCTGGTGGTTTTCATTTCTCTTGGATTTGGTCTTGATTGCTGGTTTCACCATCAAGTTTGCCTGTCCAGGTAAGAGAGTCAATGCGACTCCAAGCTGGACTGTTCTCTATGTAGGGATAGCAGTAGCAGCCTTGACCTATCCTCTGGTAGGCATTATCGAGATTGCCTATGCGACCTTGAGTTTTGGTTTTCTTCTTACCTTCTATCTCTATCCCCTTATTTATAGCGATTTAAAGAAACATCCACTCCCACTAGCCTTGCTTGGGCAAGAAGGAATCTACTGTGCTCCTTTCTCTCTACTCTTGGCTTCTCTGGTTCGAGTTGGAGGAGCTAGCCTACCGACTTGGGTCTTGATTTTCATGCTTTTGGCTTCCCAATCCTTCTTTTTCTTTGTTTTGACTCGCCTGCCCAACATTTTAAAACAAGGCTTTCAACCAGCCTTTTCAGCCCTCACCTTCCCAACCATTATCACAGCTACTTCGCTCAAGATGGCTCAGGGAATCTTGAAACTTCCATTTCTGGATTATCTGGTACTGGCTGAAACTGTTATTTGCCTAATCATTTTGCTCTTTGTATTAGGCGCTTATCTGATTTGGTTACGAAAAAAGGTCTAGCTAGAAATAGCTAAACCTTATTTTTTATGGTTTGATGACTTCAGCTCCACCCATGTATGGACGAAGTGCTTCTGGAATGGTTACAGAACCATCTTCATTTTGGTAGTTTTCAAGAATAGCAGCCACTGTACGTCCAACTGCAAGTCCAGAACCGTTCAAGGTATGGAGCAATTTCACCTTGCCATCTGCTTCATCACGGTAACGGATTTGGGCACGACGGGCTTGGAAGTCTTCTGTGTTTGAACAGCTTGAGATCTCACGGTAGGTATTTTGGGCTGGAATCCACACTTCCAAGTCGTAAGTCTTAGCAGCTGAGAAGCCCATATCTCCAGTAGAGAGCGCAACGACACGGTATGGAAGGTTGAGTTTTTGAAGAATGTTTTCAGCGTTGGCTGTCATTTTTTCCAATTCCTCATATGACTCTTCTGGTTTGGCAAATTTGACCATTTCAACCTTGTGGAATTGGTGCAAACGGATCAAGCCACGCGTATCACGACCAGCTGAACCAGCCTCAGAACGGAATGATGGACTCATAGCAGTGAAGTAGATTGGCAGGTCTTTACCGTCCAGGATTTCATCACGGTAGTAGTTTGTCAGAGGAACTTCAGCAGTTGGAATCAAGACAAAGTTGGTATCGCTGAGTTCAAAAGTGTCTTCCTTGAATTTTGGATATTGACCAGTCCCAAACATAGAATCATGGTTAACCATGTAAGGCGTGATGACTTCTGTATAGCCTTCTTTTCCATGTTCATCCAACATAAAGTTGTAGATAGCACGTTCCAAACGAGCACCGAGACCTTTATAGAAGAGGAAACGAGCGCCTGTTACCTTACCACCGCGTTCCCAGTCAAGGATACCAAGGTCTTCACCAAGATCCCAGTGAGCTTTTGGCTCGAAGTCGAACTCGCGTGGAGTGCCCCAACGGCGAACTTCCACATTGTCATCTTCATCAGCCCCAACAGGAACACTGTCAGCTGGGATGTTAGGAAGAGTCGTTGTAAATTCTGTTAATTTAGCATCGATTTCTGCCAATTCAGCATCCAAGGCTTTGACTTCAGCAGATAGAGTTTGCATGGCAGCAATCTTGTCATCTGCATTTTCCTTGTTGCGCTTAGCTTGGGCAATCTCAGCAGAAACTGTGTTGCGTTCTGCTTTGAGAGTTTCAACCTTGACCAAAATATCACGACGTTTAGCATCGATTTCTTTCATCTCGTTTAAGATAGCAGCATCTACGCCACGTGTAGCCAATTTTTCTGCGACAGCATCAAAGTCTGTACGAATACGTTTGATATCTAACATAAGAACTCCTTTATGAAAAAAGCACACCTGACAAAGCGTTGGAGTGGCAGGGCCACGGTTCCATCCAACTTCACAGGTGTGCACTTGATTGTGTATGTAATTGTTACTAACGGTAGAATTTCACCTATCCCTCCTATCTGCTCGCAGCACCCGCAGACTTTCTGAAAGAAGAAGATAACCTACTTATCCGTTGCTATGATTATACTAAAGTTTCTACTTTTTTGCAAATAGATTTTTAAATTTTTGACCAATTGTCTGAATCAGGGTCGGAAGTTTGACGACCTTGTCATTACCCAGTTTTTCACGAGCAATTTTGAGAATAGCACCTGAGTCTTTTGAAGCAAAGAGGAATTTTCCTTTGTCTGTAAAGACTTCGAAGTGGCGACTGATTTTCCTCCCAGTGACATTGGCTCCAATCTGGTTGATATGGCTCCAAGGAATCTGGATAAATTGTTCGACATTGACATCGGGGTAAAATTCTAAGGCCTGATCTCCGACCAGGAATTTCCCAACTTTCCCAGCGATAGAGAGGTAGGAAGTGCCTGTCGTGCTGAGAAGCACTGTTTTGTTAAGAGATTGGGCCATGGTTAGTCTTCCTTACTTTCACCGAAAAAGGCATTGTAGAGGGCTTTGATTGCTGCTTTCTCTTGGTCTTTATTGACAACGAACATGATAGAAACTTCACTAGAACCTTGAGACATCATCTGGATGTTGATCTTGTTTTCAGATAAAGCGCGTGTCGCAGTAGCGGTGACACCGATATGACTCTTCATTTTTTCTCCAACAATCATAATGATTGAAAGGTCGTGTTCGATTTCTGCATGGTCTACTTCAGCCTTTTGAACCAACTGACGCAGGATTTCTTCTTCCTTGATAGGAGTTAGTTCGCGAGAACGGAGGATGATTGAAAGATCGTCGATACCTGTTGGCATATGTTCCCAACCGATGTTAAGATCTTCAAGGATTTGCAGAACCTTACGACCAAATCCAACCTCGCGGTTCATGAGGTATTTCGACATGTTAATGCTAACAAAGCCTGAGTCACCAGCAATTCCCACAACTGGAAATTCATCACTACTATGTTTTAGAACGATACGAGTACCTGGATGGTCAGGATTATTGGTATTCTTGATAACCAGAGGGATTTTTCCACGGTAGGCAGGAAGAAGAGCTTCGTCATGAAGGACTGAGAAGCCTGCATAGGCCAACTCACGCATTTCACGGTAGGTTAACTCAGGAATCGAGTGTGGTTGGTGGATAATACCTGGGTGAGCCGCAAAGATACCATCAACGTCCGTAAAGTTTTCATAAAGGTCAGCTTTGACACCAGCAGCAATGATAGAACCTGTAATGTCTGAGCCTCCACGTGAGAAGGTACAGATTTGATTGTCCTTGGTAACTCCAAAGAAACCAGGAATGACAAGAACTTCATTTGTATTTGTCAATTCTTCAATCTTGTCATAACTTGATGGAATGATGCGAGCGTGACCAGGTTCACTTGTTACCACAATACCAGCTTCTCTAGGGTGCACATAGCGTGCATCAATCCCGTTTTGGTTAAAGTAGGCTGCAATCAATTTAGCATTGTTGTTTTCACCGGCTGCTAGGAAGGTATCATAGAGAAATTCATTTTCTTCAATAGGAAGAGTAGCCAAGGCACGAATGCTTTTAGAAATTTTTTCTAGCACAGCTGGTTTAAGACCTAGTTCACTAACCATAGCAGCATAGCGGTCGATAATCCAGTTTTGGCTCTTGCTAATATCGTTACCAGCAACATAGTCGCGGTAGTATTTAATCAAGGCATCCGTAACCTTAGTATCCTCAGCATTGCGTTTACCAGGTGCAGAAACAACTACAAAACGACGCTCTGGATCGCTTTTTACGATGTTTAAAACTTTTTCTAATTGACTAGCAGAGGCAAGAGAGCTACCTCCAAATTTAACAACCTTCATAAGAACTCCTAAAGTAAGTATTTTATACGATTATAGCAGAAAGAAAGGCTTTTTTCAATGAAGAAAATGCTATCTTGTTTGGGTGTTTAAACTGCTCGGAATTAGTGTCTATACATCATTATTTTAATCTACTATATTATTTTAGTGTGTAATGTATCGAGGAGATTGAGTCTGTAATACTACCATATAATTTCTCAAATATTGTCATAAACTAGTTTAAATTCCCTAATTACTTTGTTCACATTTACCTTCGATATATTATATCCCATAGTTATAGTGGAAAATACTATTGTTCCGATAAGTGATAGATGTTGTTCCGACTTCCTTGCTATTGTTCCGACAAGGTGATATAATGTGACAGAACGGAGGGATAAAAGATGTATATTACAGTGAAAGAAACCGCTGAAAAGCGGGGAATATCTGACAGAAGAGTAAGAATTTTGTGCTCAGAAGGGAAGATTCACGGTGCATATCAAGAGGGAAGAACTTGGAAAATCCCATGTGACGCAGTAAAGCCGACAGATGGGAGATATAAGACTAAAGAATCACTCACTCTAGTCTTGGAAGATAAATTAGAAAGTCTAAAAAAACGACGTCCTTTAACTGAAGGGGAAGTAGAAAGATTAAATGAAGAATTTTTAGTAGAATATACATACAATTCTAATGCTATTGAAGGGAATACACTGACTTTACGCGAAACAGATATGGTTCTTAGAGGACTTACAATTGACCGGAAATCCTTAAAAGAGCATTTGGAGGTCATTGGGCATAAAGATGCTTTTGATTATGTAAGGCAACTTGTTAGTGAAGATGCTCCAATTTCTGAAAAGATTATAAAAGATATTCACTATTTGGTTTTGGCAGACAAGAAAGAAGATAGGGGTGTGTATCGAAGAGTTCCGGTTCGAATCATGGGGGCAGCTCATGAACCTGTGCAACCCTATTTAATTGTTCCTAAGATGGAAGAGTTACTGGAACGATACGAAAATAGCAAAGAAGATATGGTTACTAAACTTGCCCGTTTTCATATTGAGTTTGAATCTATTCATCCCTTCATTGATGGAAATGGAAGAACAGGGAGGTTATTGGTTAATTTGGAACTGATGAAAGCAGGTTATCCACCTATTGATATAAAATTTACTGATAGATTAAAATATTATGAAGCTTTTGACCACTATCATTTAAGGGATGATTTATCAGCCATGGCAGATATGTTTGCTCTATATTTGAATCAGAAACTAGATTTATATTTATCTATTTTAGATAAATGAGAATAAAAGAATTCCGTAGAACTTCAAATTTTTGTCAATAGAGCTCTTTTAAGATAATCTGATCTATAGACTAGACTTGCTCGGTATCTTTCTGAAAAAAATCCTTAACAAACGCCAGCAAAAAGTTAGCGTTTTGCTGTTCAAATTTGTAAAAATAGTATATAATAATACTGTCTCAAAACTTGTCTTTTGACAAGCCTGGGAACAAAAAGAAAAAAACATATCCTTTCCTTAAATACTAAAATATTTAAGGGGGGGGTATTTTTTAGTACCTCCAGAAAGGAAAATGAGAGGTAAGATAATGAGAAAATCATATCGTGATGATAACGGGGAAAAGATTTTCCGTTACTCCATTCGTAAATATCACTTTGGTGCTGCCAGCGTTGCTGTTGCGGCCTTGATGTTTTTTGCGAATGGGGCTGTGGCGGCGAGTGAGACAATTACTCCAGCTACGACAAGTGATGTCGTTACGGCAGGTTCTGATGGCAATGCAGATGGAAATCCGGCATCCTCGGATGAGGAAGACTCCAAGAAAGCTCTGACTGACCAGCCAGCTGAAATAAAAGCACCTGATGAGGTGAAAACGAAAGAAGCGCCAGCTGAGGAAGCCAATCAAGGGCAAGCAGCAGCTGAACCTGCTGAGGTAGACTCTAACTCTAGCCAGCCAGAGTCTGCTCAAGAAACTCCTCAAGCAGAGGGAGAAAAAGAGCAAGAAGAGCCAGCTGCTGCTAATACAGAGGCAGCCAAATCAACCCAAAGCAATCTGCAAGCTTTGTTGGCAAAACTAACGCTTAGCTCAATGCAGGAACTCCATGCTGAAGTGGAAGCGCGCCTAGCAGCAGCTAAGGCAGTTTTGGAAGATCCAAAAGCGACGCAAGCGCAGGTTGATGAGCAAGCAAGGCTGATGGCTGAGCTTATGAGCCGTGTCAATCAAGCCTTGACACCTAGCCTAGAAACTCCAGCAATCTTGGAAAAGGCGAGTTTTACATCTACAGGTCTAGCTACTTCAGATGGTTTTGTTTCCAACCAAACAAGCAGCACCAGCCTCCTCCAGCCGCGGACGCTCAAAAACAATCAGCCTGACTATGACCCTATTCCACTTGGCGATGATGAGGATGACATAAGAGATGAGCTGTTTTCTTCGGAAAATCCAGTAACCACTATCCAACCACGGAGTCCTCGCTCTGTAACCAGTCGCTCAGTTCCGCCGAAAACAACTGGTTCTAGCCCTTATAACGATAAGTATCGCTACTACTTCGAAAAAGGGCAGGATCCAGAAAACAGCCGACTTCCGCGTTACACCTACGCTTTCTTTAATGAGAGAGCCTTAATCGGTCGTGGAAACCCGGATAAGGTTTCTCGTATCAAGGATTATTTAAAGGAAGAAGTTAAATCGACTGCAGATGGATTTAGCTGGAAAGTTACTGTAAACCAAGGGAGACAAAACTTAGATGGGATTAGTTTCCTATTCTCTGTGCCTAATGGACAAAGTCTTGTTCCAAATAGCGTCACTGTGACACAGGTAGATGGTGTTGGGACTACAGCTAAAAGTTCGGATCCTAGGGATGGAAACGATGATTATGTCACAGCCTCTTTGAAAGCTACTAATGCCAAAGAAGTAACGAAAGGGACTCCTACTAATACAAATGCAAGAGGTAAAGGGGGAAGGTTTGGACCAAATGGGTCTTATGACGTTTCTTCACTTGATAGAATTTGGGGAGACACAGCTGGTCAAGGAAACGACTCCTTCCACTCTCGAGGGAATAGAAATGATAGCAACGCTGCAACAGGTCTTCAGAATGATGAAGAACGCAGACTTGGAGATTCTAAAAAAGACATCGTTAATCAGTCAGGAGGGACAGTCTACTCTGGAAAAATTGCTGGAAATACCAGCTATACAATCACCTTTAAGACTAGAGGAAACAATGACCTAGACAAGTTGGTTTACTTTTCTGCTGTAAAAGGTAGTAGTAGTAGTAGTAGTAAGACCTATCTAGCTATGTTGCTGCATGCTCGCACGCAAGGTGAACGCGGTTTTGCTGATAAGACTCGCTTCCGCCTCAAGGGCAATGGTTACTATCAAGTGGAGCAAAACACAGCCTATTACACCAGCACGGTATTGAATAGCACTGGTCAGGAGATTAAGAAAGACGGTGCCAATACAGCTTACTCATACTCTAAATATAAGGATAAACCTCTTGATAATGGAGTCAAAGGAGTATTGACCGGCAATGATACAAATGATACAGATAAAGCCTTTGACTTGGATGAATATTCATATAGTGAGTACGTTAATGACCAAGATCAAGTTTTAAACAAGGATGATTTGTCAGTGCAGCTAGGAGAACAGCAGCAAACAATCACCTGGTATAAGGGTGATCAACAAATCAGTAAATCTGATTTGACAAAAGATGCTATTTCCAGCTCTGGGGTTCATACCTACAGGTATCGCGTTTCCTATAAGGACAATTCCTTTAATGAAGGAGAAATCCATTTTGTAACAAAACCGAAGAAACCAATTATTGATACAAACTTGAGCACAGCGGCTGGGACAACTACGAATATTAGAGTATCCAATGTGGATAGCAATACGACTGTTGAACTCTATAAAAAAGGCGGTGAGGGACAAAACGACACCCTGGTATCTAGTATCTCTTCAGGGAACCAAGGAGGAACCGTTACTTTTAACAATGTCGCTGTTGACTATGCAAATTATTACGTCAAGCAAAAGGCTAACGGCACTTGGTATGAACAGAATGGTACAAAACGTGAGGGTGTCTATTCAGACCGATCGTCAGAAAAAGATGCATCGGGAATTGTTATAGAGCGTATTAGTGCTATTGGCGGACAAAACGATACAAGATGGAAGAATAAACCTGCTTTAAATAACAATACGGACTTTAACCTACCAGCCGGAAGTGACGTTTTGATAGGATTTAGAGCTAAGAGTCCAAAAGGGCTTAAGAGCTTGAATGTCACTGTTTTGGGTGGGCTAAAAGAAGAAACTAAAGAACATTATGGACAACAAGGCGACACGACACTAGGGGTCAACTTAAGATCTCCAGGAGGAAACTCAGGTGGTTATTCTATCGTCGTCGCTGCTACTGATAGTTTAGGGAATGTAAAAGAATACCGAATGAATATAAATTTCCCGCCAAACTCAGGTAGCTTTGACAAAAATCCAGCAGAAGACTATGTCGCCACTCCAGAAAAGCTCAAGGGTAAGGCTCTGGTTCCTCTTGCAACAGAACAGCCACCAATTGTTATTCATGCTAAAGGAATCAATGTTAGTAACGCTCGTGGCATTGACAATAAACATAAATGGAAGGCTTTCTTAGTAGATGGTGGTCGAAATGTTGACGATTCAGATTCTGGTAGTAAAAAAGCAGTTGACTTTAAAGATCATATTGTAGCAGAGACAATAGTTAAAGAAGGTGGAATTGCTGAATTTATATCTGCTAGAGCAGGGGACTTCAAGCGGGAACAATTGAAAAGGAAACCCTTGCATCTGGTTGTGGCTATGGTCAATACTGATACAAATCAAATTGTCGATAAGTACGTCTCTGCTTTGAGTGATGACACTCTGGAAGCTACTTACCCTCAGTTTACCAAGAGTCCAGAACTAGACAAGGGAACGAATGAAATTACAGCTTCTATCGGTCACTTACAAGCGGATAAGGCGCAAGTTCGCTATACAGATGAAGCTGGAATTGACAAGACTGTTGGTTTTAGCAAGGTCAATAGTCGTTGGGAAAAAGACAATCCGAATCAAGATACCACTATCGTCGTAACAGAAGATGCTGGAAATACAGGAACAGCAACGGTTCATATCCCTTACGGTACAGCTAAGAGAGGAACAGAAATTTTTGCTAGCCAAAAAGTAGATGCCAATACAGAATACAGTGAGGAAAGCAAGATAGAGGTACCGACAGGTCCAACGGTTCAACATCCAAACAAACCAGAGATTAGCCAAAGCCCAGAAGACTTGGGCGTAACCATAAAAGTAGGACAAGGAAACGCGGATAAGGCAACTGTATTATTTAGTGATTTAAGGAACTCTTTCCGAACTTTCATGCTTTCTAAAAAAGGAAACAGTTGGGAGAAGGATCAAGCGCAAGCGACCCCAGAGGTCTCTGTTACAAGTAGTGACGATGGAACAGCCCTAGTTCGTATCCCATATGGAGTAGCTAAAATTGGTTCGCAAGTCGTAGCCAATCAGAGAAGAGAAGGACAAACCAAACCATCTGAGAATGCCTTTCATAAAGTTTTAGGACGCTTGGAAGGCTTGACGAATGTAGCCCAAGCAGATGGTTCAGTTGATATTACTGTACCAGATACGGCTACCAAGTTTGATTTGACCTACCGCAACCAGCGAAATAATACAACTGAAACACTTCACTATAGCAAGGACACCCAAGGACGTTGGGGAAATGTGACAGGTATTACTGCTAATGGTAATCGCTTTACCTTGCCAAAAGGTTTGGTGGCTGACGGAACAACCGTTTCAGTCATCGCATCAAATAACGATAGAACAACTACTACAGTAGAAAGTAAAGCCAAGTTTGAACAACCGAGCGCAACGACTAGTGCTACACGTCAAAATGGAGATGTAGAAGTTACCTTACCAACAGATGCAGAAGATGTGACCTTAACTTATAAGAATAAACAAAATACCAGCACCACAGTAACCTTGACTAAAGAAGGAACGAATTGGACATCTAAAACAAACTTACCAGATGGTGTCAGCCTGGCAAATGGCAAGGTTACATTTGACTACACAAAAGTAAATAGAGATACAGCTATCACAACAGCCTCTACTAGAGGAAAAAATGATGTTCAGTCTCAAGCAAATAGCGTAAATCACAACATCCCAGAACACACAGCTCCAACAACCCAAAACGTTGTTATCGCTGCGGGTGCGACACCTACAAATGAGCAATTAGCTACAGGTGTAACAGTCGCAACCAAACAATCCGTTGTAGCTAAAAATCCACAAACCGCTATTGTTGCAGGAACGACTAAAGTTGTTGCAACTACCTTGACTTACCAAGATGGGTCAAGTGAAACTGTGAATGTAACAGTTATCTCTAAACCAACAGCACCAACGGTGAATGATTTAGAGAGTCGTCCGAATGTAACACCAGGTCTCTTGTCAACTGCACGTACCATTTCTGGTCAGGCTATGCCAGGTGCAGAAAAAGTGAAATTGACCTTACAAAATGGTAGTATCAAAGAAATCATTCCTGAAGCAGACGGTAGTTGGACTTATAAGCTTGGAGCAGATGAGTTCCTAACACAAACAAGCTCACGCTTTAATGCCAAATACACCGCTACTCCAGTGAGTCTTGTGCAAGTGAAAAATAATGTAGAGTCTGAAGCAACGAATGTTGGTGTTGTAATGGGACGTGCAATTATCGATACACCACTCCAAGCAGGACGTAAGATTACAGTTCACATTCCGCATGATACAACTTCTGGATACATCCGTATCGGAGGAACAACTGCTCGCGGTGGAGTGGATATCGGTCTGAAGAAAGATGGCGACACATGGACGCTATCTACGGATGCAGATAAGGCGAACAAACTAGAACTAGTAAGTGAAGCAGATCCGGATAATCCATCTATGACTAAGGTTACCCTCCAGGTCAAAGATACAGATGCTGCTTTGTATAGCTCACCGTTTACTATTGGTTCTGATAGAGGAAATGTGAAGTTCCGAGCTCACTACTACAATGGTGGAAACATCAATGGACCGGTTTCAGTTGGGCGTGTTTCTGACCTAGATTGGATTTTATCTGAAGAACCAACTAATACCATTCCGACAGTTTCTTGGGAAACTGGCAAAGAAGTACAAAACGGGCAAAAAATCCCATCGCCTACTGTAGATGAGTTGAAAGACTTGTTCAAGGGAGAGGATGTGGAAGATGATAACGGACTGACTGTAGGTTATGCCGCTTCTAACAGAGGAAGACTTCGTGTTCGTGTATTCACTGGTCGAGATATTGCTAATAATATTGAAGGAACTCCTGTCAGTGCTCAAGCAAATGGTCGAATCGCTCCAGGTAACTATACTCTTGTTTTGTCAACGATAGATGCTGCAAGAGCAGAGTCTAATCTTCTTGAAAGAAATGTCGTGATTCAGAGCCATGCGGACTATTATCGTGACACTGTCAAGTACCCAACAGCTGAAGAAAAAGTCACCTATAATGATGCAGCAATCACGAATGGTAACTTTACACCAACAGCCAAAACAAGCTTTAAAGATAAAATCCAAGAGCTAAATGGCACGGTGCTTCCAGCATCGACAAGATATACAGTAGGAACTACGGACGATAAGGCGAAAGTAGCTGTGATTAACTTCCCGGATGGTTCTACTATTGATATTTCTCATGCGGTTGTAGCCAAACCAGAAGTTCCGACAGTTACGTTTACTCATGATAATAAGCTGTCAGATGCTGACCGTACAATTTCAGGAACCGCTCTTCAGAATGCGACCAAAGTAACTATTCAATTCCAAGATGGACGAGGAACACAAGGTCGAGTAGACGTAACTCCTGTAAACGGACAGTGGAGCTATGCATTGCCTGAGGGGCGCTATCTACGTCAAACAGAGCAATCAAGTCTACCAGGTTCTTCAACTGTACCAGTAAGGGTGACTCAAACCGTCTTTGATGCGACGAGCGATGCAGCTTCTGTATATGTTGCAAAAGACCGTAACTTTACAGGGAAGACAATTACGGGTGTAAGAGGTAGCGCAGAACTTGAACAATTGAAATCAAATCCGAAAGATGGAATTTCTTATACTGAAAGAGGGGCTGAACAGACGTTCCCAAGTGATTTTGACGCTACGTGGAAAACAACGCCAGATGTGACAAGTATTGGTACACGTACTTACATTGCAAATATCTTTGAGAAAGATAAGGTTGATAGAGTTAGCCAAGAGGTTACAGTTAAAGTTGTTGTCAAACCAAGCACCCCAAGTCTTGTAAGTGCAGTCGGTAAGAAAGATGCAGGCAGCGTTACAGTGAATGGCGTGAATAGTGGTACCACGGTAGCCCTCTATGACATGACCAATCCAGCTAACCCAATTGAATTGGGACGCACAGATGTACCAAAAGATGGCGACTTTGCGCTCAAAGATGGAGTAGCGATTAACCTAGCACCAGGTAAGAGCTTGTCTAAGGATATGCCGATCGCGGTTCGTAGTATTTACAAACCAACCGTAGCGACTGAACGAGTTGAATCAGACTACGGCACAAGCTTGAAGGTAACAGAGGGTCTAAAAGCCAAAGACTACCACTTGATTAAGGGAGAAAACCCAACGGGCGAGTTGAAAGATCGTCTTCAATACAAGGATGGTACAGCTCTTCCACCAGGCTCAACAGTAGAATGGAAGAACATTCCAGACTACAGCCGTGTAGGGGATGCGACTTACAAAGCGACTGTAACCATTCCAGGATCAGGTAGCACAGAAGTGACGATTCCAGTGCATGTCTATCCAACGGTAGCTCTAGCTAGTCCGAACGGCTATAACAATAAACAAGGAACCTTGTCACATGGAAGTGACGCAGAAAGGTATGTCGTCTTCAAAGATGGCAACCAAACAGTCGCTAAACCAGCAGGTGTAACCGTCCGTTGGCAAGGCGGCACTGCACCAGCTATCGCAACAGCTTCCGCAAGCCATGTCGGCCATATCGAGGTAGAATACCCATCAGACAATGCGGCAGGTAAGACGGTTGAAACCTTAGACGTAGCCCTTCCAACTTATCATGCAGTAGCCAAGGCAACAGAAGTAGTCCGTACAATTGATTCAACCTTTGCCTCAACAGAAGCTAGCGCTTATGTGAAGAAAGCAGAAAATGGACCAGACCTTCCACAAGGTACAGAGTACACATGGCAGACAGATGAAACAGGTAATGCGGCATACGGTTCAGGTACTTGGGGCAAAGTCAACGATGACTGGCTTGGTAAGAAGACCAACAAGGTTAAAGTTTACTACCCACAAGTAGACGGTGGTAATCCGAAAGAGGACAGTCTGGCAGAAGAGACAGAGGAAATCACCTTTGTGACGAAACCAGCGACTCCAAGCATTATGACTGACTTGACAGGAAGCGCCGGTACAAGAAAAACCATCCGTATTGCGAATGCGACACCAGGAACCACTGTTGAGCTCTACAATGGCGATACGAAAATTGGTTCTGTAGAGGTGCCGAAAGCTGGTACGACTCGCTACAGTGATCTAACGACAGTTGATCTAACGATGACCCAAGACATCCCAACATCAACCACCATCACAGCCAAAGCCGTTTACAAACCAACCGAAGCAACAGAACGCGTTGAATCAGATGCAAGTGCTGCGAAAGCTTCAACTTTCATCACTCTAAGTGCTAAAGGCAGCATCCAAACCATGAAGGGAACAGGCACTCTTACTGAGTTGGATAACTTGAATGAAACAACTCTGGCTAAGTTACTCCGTCGTTCAGACGCAGCTACGGACTTCACAGGCGCAACAGGTCGCTGGAAGAACCAAGATGCGACTAGAAAAACGGCAGATGCAGGCACTCGAACAGAAACCCTTCTAGTGCGCCTAGCAGGTCAGACGAAGGAGCAAGAGGTCAACTTCACCTTCACTACTTTAGCGCAACCAATCGCCAAAGCTGTCGTGAGAAGCAATGGTCAAGATATTACTAATGATAACTTGAGCGACTATGTGACAGCAGACGGCAACAATGGCTTAAGTTGGGAAAACCAACCAGCTAAGGTAGAAGTCGGCAAAGCTCTTCCACGTATCCAAGTTACTTACCCAAGTAATGGAGTAGCGGTATCAGACGTTACGACCCAATACGTGACACCAAAAGTATACGCTCTAGCAGAGAACCCAACTCCAAGTATTGATGCGCATAAAGGTAGCCCACTTTCAGAAGACGCTTCTGACTATGTAAAACCAGCATCAAACACAGAAGGTTTCCCTAATGGCACGACTCATGCATGGAAGAATGGAGACAAACCAAGTACCGACCATGTCGGAGAAGTGACGAAGACCGTTGTGACCACTTATGGTCAGGGCGATGATGTACCAGCTGAGCTTCGAGGTAAGGAAGTAGAAACACCGGTGACTATTACCGTTGTCCCAGACAAGCCAGTCGTGACTCCAAATACTGACGGAACAGTTGATGTAACGGTTCCAGAAGAAACAACGAAGGTTGAAGTGACTTACACACCAGAAGGACAAGACGCTCCAACAACCGTAGCGGTTACGAAGAACCAAGATGGTAGCTGGACAGCTCCAGCAGATAGCGGCATCACGATTAGCCCAGACGGCAGCAAGATTACGGTATCAGCGGACAAGTTGAAAGATGGCGCTGGCGTCACAGCCAAAGGTATCACGACAATTGGTAATAAAGACTTTACAAGTCAGCCAAGTGACAGTGCAGATGCCAAAGCACCACGCTTAGGAGCCCCAACGATTAGTCAAAACGCAGACTACGGCATTGAAGTTGAATTGGATGACAAGGCAACTCATGCGGAAGTAGACTATGTGGATGCGGCTGGAGTTGCTCGTAAATTAACCTTTGCGAAGCAAGCGAATGGGGATTGGACGAAGACAGATCATGTCGCTATCGGCACAGTCGTGACAACAGGTAACAAGATTGTGATGCAGGCCAATACCGCCAAGGCAGGCAGCACCGTAACAGCTACTCAAAAATCAGCTTTATCAGATTCATCAGAAGCAGCTGACCACAAGGCAGTGGGCTTACTGAACAGTCCAGTTGTGACTCCACAAATTGATAGTGGCGTCCAAATAGAAGCTCCAAGTGACGCGACAAGTCTTGAAGTAACCTACACACCAGCAGGTTCTCAAGCGCCAACTAAAGTGACACTTACGAAGGGCACAGATAACAACTGGACAGTACCAACAGGCTTTGAAGTTGGAACAGATGGCAAACCAGTCTTGAAAGCCAAGACAGCGGCAGCCGGAACTGAGGTAACGGTACAAGCTAAGGCTGAGGATATGGAAAGTAAGCCATCCACTGGCAAAGTGAAGACAGCTCAACCATCAACCTTTACTCCAGAAAGTAAACAAAATGGGGATGTTGTGATTCCATTACCAGCTGATGCGGATAAAGTCGTGATCAACTACCCAGAAAGCGATACGGTTACGAAAACAGTAGAGCTTACCAAGGGAGCAGATGGCAACTGGAGTGCACCAGCAGGAAGCCCAATCACAGTTGAAGCTGGCAAGGCAACTGTTAAACAAGGAACAGCAAGCAGTGGTAAGTCTATCACAGCTCAAGCAACAGCCGGAACTGGCACAGATGTCAGCGCGGCACGCGAAGCGACTATAACTGTTCCAAGTCATACGAAGCCAACTGTTAGCACCATTACGGTAGAAGCAGATAGTCAGCCAACAGCAGAGGCTATTGATCAAGCAGTAACAGCTGACAATAAGAAAACTGCGGTAGCTAAAGCAGCTCTTCCAACGGTCGCTGCAGGTACCAGTCAAACTGTGGGAGTGACCGTCACTTATGACGATGACTCTACAGAAGATGTAGAAGTTACAGTCCAAGCTAAAGAAGCAACACCGACAACAGCCACAACTAAACAATGGCAAAATGGTGATGTTGAAATCGGCTTACCAGACAATGCGGATAAAGCAAGCTTGACTTATACAGATAAGCAAGGAAGCAGTCAAACTGTTGAGCTCAGCAAAGGAGCGACAGGCTGGACGGTAACAAGCGGTGATGCGAGTCTATTAGATAACGGTACGTTACGCTTGAAACCATCAAGCTACACAGCTGGTCAAGCAGTAAGTGTTAGCGCAACGAAGGGAAGCGACGCTACAACCAGTCAGGCATCAAGTGCAAGTATCACTCCGACAGAGCATACAGTGACTACAAATACACTAGTCAAACCATACAAACAAAATGTTACAGATAATGATTTGTTAGACGCTGTAAATGCTGAACACAAACAGACTGTTAATCTGAAAGATGGAACAAGTTATCCTACAACAGATGGTT